>JAITHZ010000231.1 GCA_031279795.1 Bacteroidales bacterium | reverse complement strand
CGAATTTTACAGTAAAATAAGCATCAGTATCGAAGAAACGGACGAAACCATGTTTTGGTTGGAAGTACTGTGGGAATCCGGCATTTTACGGCAAGACTTACTTCAAAATTTGTACGCCGAAAACGAAGAAATATTGAAGATCTTGGTTACCGCCCGCAAAAACTCACGTAAAAACAAACCCAGTTAATCAGTTATTCAGTTATTCAATCATTCAGTTAGTCAGTTATTCACGCCAACTTCCCTCCGACACCTTCCTGCGCACCGGCAAAAGCGTCATCATAAACCGGAAATACCTCCGCAAGATCACCGATTCCGCGCTCCATCTCGTTACCCCAACCGCAAGCCACGCAGTAGAAATATCCCGCGACGCCATCAAACATCTGAAACAAAAGCTGGATAACTGATTATTCCGGTAATATTACGAATAAATGCGTATCACATTCGTATATTTTCGTATCAAATCGTATCAATGATTTTTGCCGTATCGTATTATTTTCGTATCTTTGCGGCTCAACTCGTATCATTTAATTTTGTAAAATATGGAAAATAAGGTATTTAACTTTACACTGAATATTGATTGGCAACTGATAAATCTTATCAGCGAAATTGACCGTTTCGATTCCGAATGGACTGCCGTTGAACGCCGCGAGGGGCAAAGTTTGAAGCAACTCAAAACCATAGCCACCATTCGTAGCGTGGGTGCGTCAAACCGCATTGAAGGCAACCAAATGACAGATGAGGAAGTTGATGTTTTGCTTAAAAACATTGATATAAAGAAACTTACCGACCGCGACAAACAGGAAGTTGCGGGTTATTTCGATACGCTTGATGTGATTTCTGAAAATTATGAAAACATAACCGTTTCGGAAAGCAGTATCAAAAATATGCACAATATTTTGATGAAATACAGCGACAAAGACCGCTGGCACAAAGGCAATTACAAGCAGCACAACAACGCTGTGGAGGCGACTTTTCCCAATGGCGAGCGGCAAATAATTTTCCAAACTACTGAGGCGGGTTTTGCTACCGATGATGCCATTCGCTCGCTTGTGGCGTGGTATAACGCTGAAAAAAAGGTGCATACACTTGTGAAAACGGCAAGTTTTGTGTATGATTTTTTGAGTATTCACCCTTTTCAAGATGGAAACGGGCGAATAAGTCGTTTGCTTTCAACACTTTTATTGTTGAAAAACGGTTACAAATGGATACAGTATGTCAGTTTTGAACACGAAATAGAAAGCCGCAAAAGCAAGTACTATCAGGCATTGCGGGCGTGTCAGGCACAGCGACCGAATGAAGATGTTACGATTTGGGTACGGTTTTTTCTGAATTGTTTGCGCAATATTCAAAAGCAACTGCTCAAAAAACTTGAACAGAGCGGCATAGAAACGCAACTTTCGCCTCGCGAAAAGTCCATTTTAACGCTGATTACCAATTATGCAGGCATAAAATCGGGCGAAATAGCCGAACGGTTGGCAATTCCAAGCCCTACCGTAAAACGAATTTTGGCAGAATTGCAAAATAAAAATTTGATAGAAAAATTCGGCACAGGACGAAATACAACTTATTCAAAAAAATAAATTTATCAACCGCCCGAAAGGGCAAAAAAACAGACTCCCATTTATATCTGACATATACGCATAGCAGACTCCCTCATCTGGAAATTGAGAATAAAAACGTATCGAATGAACTCCCATGAAGCTCGCTCTTTTATCCATGCTACAAATAGTAGATATTTTTATGTAGTGCACTCTAAACGACTATTCCGAAAATTGTTTTTCAGGTCGCGTGCCTTTAATCCTTTTCGCCAGTGTTCTTCGATTTTTTCTAACGATACGCCTTTGGTTTCAGGGAGATAGAAATAACCCCAAATAAGTCCCGCTATGGCTACCAGCGCATAGAGCGCAAACGCTCCCGCCGGATTACCCGTGCTTTCGCCTTCCACTGTCAGTTCCATTTCCGGAAACGACAGCGCCTGCACAATTTTGAAGAACGTGAAGGTGACAAGCGTATTGAACAGCCAGACTGACAGCGAACCTAAAGAGGTTCCCAACCCCCTTACCCGTTGCGGAAATACTTCGGAAACGATCAGCCATGCCAGAGGTCCCATACTGACAGCAAAAAAGGCGATATATAAAAACATGAGTGCAATGGATAGCCATTTGCCGGCGCCGTCCAATTGTCCCGAAAATAAAAAGCAGGCGCTTAAAGCCAATAATGACACGGCGATGCCGGCAAATCCGGCAAAATACAGCTTTCGTCGTCCCCAACGGTCGATGATAAACAGCGACAGTATCGTAAAGCAAACATTTACCACGCCGACTCCTGCCGACGCCCATATTGCGGATATGGCGCTGTCGAATCCTGCCATCAGAAAGATTTTCGGACTGTAATATATCACGGTGTTGATTCCGATGAATTGCTGAAAAAACATGATAAAAACGGCAATCATCAGCGGAGTACGCAGCCATGGACGAAAAAGTTCCTTCCATCGGGAGGCATTCTGCTTGTCGGCGCGTATGTCCGTTTCCATTTGCGTCCAGACTGTTGCAAACGTGTCGGGCGATTCTATCCGCGCCAGAATCGACCGGCTTTTTTCGTTTTCGCCGCGACTCAGCAGCCAGCGGGGCGATTCCGGCATGAAATACATTCCGCTCAGAAGTACCAGCGCCGGAAAAACGCCCACATAGAACATGGGACGCCAACAGGAAAGATGCTGTTCGTCGGCAAACAGCAAGTCGGAAAAATATGAGGCAAGTATGCCGATCGTTATCATCAACTGAAACATGGCAACCAGCCTGCCGCGATATTTTGCCGGCGATATTTCGGCAATGTAAAGTGGCACAACAAAGGACGATATACCAATGGCAATACCCAAAAACATGCGGGCAAATATCAGGCTGTACATGTTGCCTGCCGCACCTGACCACAGTGCGCCAACAACAAATATGGCTGCCGAAAGCAGTATCACCTTTTTTCTGCCGAAACGGTCAACAGCTTTGCCGCAGAACAGAGCGCCGAGTATGGCGCCAATCAGTCCGGAAGAAGTAATCAGTTCTACGGCGTTGTCGTCAATAGATAAATCCTTTTGAAAAAACGGGATGGCGCCCGATATAACGCCGGTATCGAACCCGAAAAGTAAGCCGCCTGTTGCTGCAACAACGGCAATGATGTAAATGTAATATGAATGAAATTTCTTGTTTGTCATAATGATATTTTTATTGATTACTGTCACGGCTCAAAACCTTGCCACACGCTTGCTTTCAATTGAGGTTTAGGTACATAGAGAAAAGTCTCCGGATTTTCTTCAAATGTTCTATAGATTGATTTTCCCTTTTCTATACCAAGTTCGCTGTATGGCGACGGCGATTTGCAAATCAGCTGCGAAGGCTGATAGTTGGGATTGGCTTTCCATTCCAGCCGGTTGTTTTGGTCGAAAACGGGAAACCACGC
>JAITHZ010000322.1 GCA_031279795.1 Bacteroidales bacterium | reverse complement strand
GCCGACAATTTTTTCTTCGTAAAAAAATACAACAATGCAATTCCTGCCAGAATAATGAAAAAACTTCGCCATGCATCCGAACTCAGTATATCTTTTCTGATTTCGGTCAGTGGCGCAGCAATCGTGTTGAATTGCGGATACTGGTTGGCATATTCCAGTTCCATCCGGCTGAGAAAATCAAAAAATGCGCCCGGAGCTACTGCAAACAAAAACGTCGTTCCAAGGGTAAACGCCACGCTAATCCAGAATCCGATTTTTTGTTTCCGGATAATTTCGGGATTCTCAACAATTTCCTTCAGTGCAAGTATGGCTATCAGCGGAATGACAAATTCGACAATGACCAGAATTGACGATACGGCTCTGAATTTGCTGTACATCGGGAAATAATCAATAAAGATATTGGTAAGTCCCATAAAGTTTTCTCCCCACGAAAGCAGTATTGCCAGAACTGCCACTGCCAGCAGCGGCCATTTCATGTTTGTTCGGACAATGAACATTCCGAAAAGAAACAGAAACAGCACAAACGCCCCGACATACACAGGGCCGGATGTAAATGGCTGGTTACCCCAATACCGCGACATTTGTGCCATGATCTGTGCTTGTTGCGACGGCACACGTTCCATCGCTTTTTTGTCGCTGCCCAGATATCCGCTTGAGCCACCCTTTGCATCGGGAACAAGCAGCGTCCATGTCTCGCCTATTCCGTAGCTCCACTGCACGATGTAGTCGCGTGCCAGGCCGTTGGTAGGAGCGTCGAGTGGCTTGTTCCACACGTCTTTTATGGATTGGCGGGCGGGTGCGGCTTCTTTCCTGTCATTTTCGTTGTCGATTGTCAATTCCGACTTTCCGCGCATGGTTTCTTTGCTGTATTCATAGGTATGGTACAGGCTGGGTATGTTTATGGCTACCGCAATGACAAGCGCCGCAGCCGAAACTGTCGATGAGATGAAAAACGGCGCAAGCTTCTGGCGTTTTATTGCCACAGCTAAAAAGTAGCTGATCAGGGCAGCTATCACAAACAGAAAATAATATGACATCTGAACGTGATTCGACATGATTTGTAAAGCCAGAAACAGCGCAAGGGTAATTCCTCCCAGTAAATATTTCCGGTTATAAATCAGCACGATTCCGGCGATAGTTGGCGGAATGTAGGCCAGGGCTGTAAATTTCCAGATATGGCCGGCCTTGATGATAATCAGAAAATAAGATGAAAACGTATACAGGATAGCTCCCAGTGCGGCCATATCGGTACGTATCCGGAAGGCTTTCATTAAAATAAAAAAACCAAGCAGCATGCTGAAAAGTAATCCTGCCGGCGAAATCAGGTAAAGGCTGTAAATCTTTGTTATTTGGGCAAACAGCTGAGACGAATCATAAGCGGGTGAAATCTGATAAGCTGGCATTCCGCCAAACATGGCGTTCGTCCACCGCGTTCGTTCGCCCGTGCGAGCATAGTGTTCCCGCACCTCGGCGCCCATTGCCACACCTTGTTGAATATCATGCTGAAACAATGTTTTTCCCTCAAAAATATCGGGAAGAAAATACCCGACAGAAATCAGTACAAAAATGACTATTACGGCCAGATACGGAAGTGTTTTTGTCAAAAATTCTTTCTTCATTCTTTTTCGATTATCCATTCATAATTCAGGGAAAGGACGATTATTTCCTGTATTTGCAACATTCGGGCAAGGCGTTATACACATCATTGCCCGCTTTGTCTTTTTCGGTGTCGTATCCAACTTTTGCAATGGCTTTACTGATAGCCTCCAGCGAAACTTTATCCGATTCGTACTGTAAACGCAGTTCTTTTGCATCCAAATCCCAGTCAGCAAGTAGTACTCCTTCGATGTCCCCAGCCGCTTTTTCTATATGGGTTTTGCACATTTTGCAGTTGCCTTGCACTCGCAGTATGGCTTTTTCGCCCTTCGACAAATCAATTTGTCCGGCTGGCTGTCCGGCTTCAGCATTTTCTGAATGAGTACATTCGTGGTGAACATTCCCCGATAAATCAGTCGCATTTTCTTGCTGTTTGTCCCCAGTTTTTGCATTTGAACAGGCAACAATTGCTGTTAGAAATGCGAGAATAACTAAATAAATTAATTTTTTCATTTCGATATAAGTTAACTAAAAAAATATTAAAAATACGAATTACATCAATAACTAACTTAAACTGTTAGTTGCTTTATCGCTGCAAAGATAAACATTTTGTAATAATACTCAAAAAACAGCGATTGAGATTGGAATCAAAAAAAATCCACAAAGCCCTTGATTCCGTTAAGTGTTAATTATCGGCAGGCAATTCCCATGCACCGATTTCGGCGTTTCGGAATTGCGGACGGTGTTTACTGTGCTGGTCTATTGAAAGCAAATCTTTTAAACCCAGTTCGTCTTCCCACTGCGAGAGCAGCGATTCGGAGATACGTTCGGCAGCCAACCCGTCCCGTTTAACGGCAACATAAGGCGTTTTTCCATCAATAGAAAGCCGTGCTGTGCCAGTATCATCAACTTCGGCAAAAATATTTTTTGTATTGGGGTCCAGCACATTGGTAAAATCCATTATCAATTCGGCGTCAAAATTGCTCTTAGCATTGTTTCCGCTAACGATGCAACCGACTAACTGTACATTTGGAGAGTATATTGCAGAGGCTTTTTCGTTGGCTTCATTGCGTGTAAACGTACAAAGCGCCACAATTGCTTTGTCTTTTGCATAAATACTGCCGCCGACGGCTGCTCTGTTGGCGTAGAATGTAGAATTGACAGCTGTACATTCGGTTGCATAAATAACGCCACCTTCGGATGCGATGTTGCTGTAGAACGAACATCCTGCAACTATAACGCTTTTGCCCAAAATACAGCCACCCGACTGATTTTTGTTGTAGCGGAAAATACAGCCATCGAAAGTCAGCACGGCCTTTGTGTTGCAGGAAACTCCTCCTCCTCCTTTTACATTGCGGCCTTGCGAATCGGCGTCAGGGCCTTCAAAAATGATTCGGCTCATTCTCAGCGGGCTGCTTGCAGCGTGCATGATGACGCGATTGTTCCCTCCGGAACGAATTATCACCATTCCATTATCGTTCGGATTATTGCTGAAGGAAATTGGGAAGTCGGCATTATTGATCATAATCGGTCTGCCAATTTTATATATTCCGGAAGAAATGATAAAGCGGGTATCGGCCGTATTTCCATTCGAATTGAGTGCGTCGACGGCGTCTTCAATCGAAATAAAATTCCTGTTTCCCAACGGATTGGTCGGGTCGATGGTATAAGTTCCGGCCAAAGCGTCTGGTGAATGGGTTATAGTGATATCTGCAGATGCAGGCGTAGTGGGTTTGGTTGCGCTTGGTTGCGTTTTTTTAGTTTGCGTTTTGGCTGGTTGTTTCGATGCGGGCTGCGTTGGAGCGGGCTGTTTTTTCGAATCCGTTATAATGGCATCAATAGCAAGGTCTAAGGCTTCATCAAAACTGCTCACCACCAAATCTGATACAGGTTGAGAAGGCGGTGACTTGCGAACGGGTTCTTCTTTTGGAGTTTCTTTTGGTTCTTCTATGATTGCTACAAGCGGAAAGTTCATCGAGTGCGTTTGCGCTGAAGCAGGCAGTGTCATTTCTGGAATTCTTTTCCGAGCAATATCGTCGAACATTGTTTGCAGATCAATTACCGGTATCTGTCCTTGTCGCGAATAAGATGCAGCCATAACAGCGCCAATGTCCACATTGTCGAAAAAGCTACGTTCCCCCTTCAACTGGTCAATATTGAAAAAGTCGATGATACCCAGTTCTTTTTCCCATTTTTGAAGATGCCGTCCGGGTATTTTTCGGTGTGCAGCGCCGCCTGTTTTTATTTTTACGATGGGGAGCATTCCGGGTTCACTTTCGACCATTATTTCATTGCCCGACATTTGGAAAACATTCGCCAACTGTTCCCTTCCGAGCAAGTTATAGGCGCTGTCTTTTATTTTTCCGGCAACTTTATCTTCGCTTATATCCCCCAAAATGATGTTTCCCAGCAAGGTCAATGTCTTTCCATAAATTACGCTGCCGCTTTTCAGGGCTGCAATATTGCCGGAAAACGTAGACAGTACAATTATTCCTTCCTGTTGCGCATGGACTGCGCTTGCATTTTGGGAGCGGTTGCCTATCATGGTTGTATTTATCACGCGGGCGGTACGGGCTTCGATACCTCCGCCTTCCATCAGAGCGCTGTTGGTGTCGAACGTTGTTCGGTTCAGCAGCAAATCTTTTTCGCCCGATATTCCGCCGCCCGATGTGAGCGAAGTATTCAATTCGAAAAAACAGTCGGTTATCATTGCCGAAAAAGTAGTGTAAATGCCGCCGCCGTTGTTGCCTTTGTTGCCAGAAAAAACTGATGTGTTGATGATGCTGAATGTTCCACGATCAGATTGGCCGGCAAAGAGTTCGTTGAAAATTCCCCCGCCGGCGTCGTCAGCCAGGTTTTGTGAAAAAACGCAATCCCACACTTCTACCGTGTGCTGGGCATAAAGCGCGCCGCCTTTTCCAAACGAACGATTTCCAAAGAGCGTTGTTTTGGAAACTGTGCAGGTATTGGTCAGAAAAAGCGCTCCGCCGCCGGTTCGCGCTATGTTGTCGAAAAAGCGGGAAGAAAGTATTTCCAGCGAATTTTCCGAATGAATGGCGCCTCCCTGTCCCGATTCATTTTGTGCAAACGAACAGTTAACTATTTTACTGGCATTGCGTCCGGTTGAGAGCGTCCGGTTGTAAACCGCCCCGCCCGACAGGATGGCCTTGTTTTGCATAAACAGACATTCCGACAGGGTTAATTTTCCCCGAACGTCGATAGCTCCGCCATTTGCTGTGGCTGTATTTAATTGAAAAACAGATTTTGTCACAGAAAGGAATCCGGAGAAAGCAATGGCGCCTCCATATTGACTTTTATTCTGCAGAAATGAACAGGACGAAATGATTAAAGAATCCTGGCCGAATGATTCGACGCCTCCACCTCCTGTATCTCTTCCAACAAAAGTAATGTTTTCCATCCGTACTTCTCCGTCGGCAATAACGAAATGCCTGAAATTTCCGGTAGCAACCAGTCTGACCGTTGCCGTATCGCCAGCCATCCGTCCAAAAGAAACACGTTTGTTTATTGTAACTGCGGAGTTGAAATGGTAGCTTCCACCCTGAAAATAAATGATATCTCCAGGTTTTGCCCTATCTACGATGCGTTGGATTTCAACAGAAGTTGCGCCTTGTTTTATCGGAATTGTTTCTGCTTTCGCCAGGAAAATGTTCGAAAACATCAGAAAAAGGCACAGCTTCGTTAATTTTAAATTATTTAATAACAGCATGATAATATATTTTTCACTAAAAATAAATCCTTAAAAATTTCGTTACAAAAATACGCTAAAACTTTCAGAAAGCCATTGTTTTTGTGAACAATTTAATTTTTAATTTTTAACCCTTAATCTTCTCAATTGAGAGGCGAGAGGACGGAAAGCAATATCTTACATTTAATAATCACATAAAAATAGCTCTATACGGTACTTGAATTAATAAACTTCTAACAGGCAATTAAGTGTCGTCCCTGCGGGATTTCACAACGCATTCTGGTAAACGGAAAAGAAATCAGCGTGGATGATTTGGAACACGGGTTTACCGTTTCCGAAATGAGCCAAATCAGTGAAATGATTATTCAGGACAAAAAAAAAGAATCGTAGCCGACAGTGATATTGTGTTTTTGGCACACTTCACAGCAGGAGGCTCGGTTCGGTATTGGAATTACCTGTCGGAAATTTTTGCGACTATTTGGTAAATTGGATTTGGGCGTTTCGCTGTTGGGAACAGTGGAAACAGGCGTGAAATGGAATATCGGCACAGGTACAGCCCTTTACACAGGCGTTTTTATGGATTATGGCTTGAATAATGCGTTAAAAGCGGTTATTCGGAAAAACGTTTTGTAGAATACAACCACAATATGCCTGAAAAGCCGATTATAAATACTGCTTGCGTATTGTCGGATAAATTTTTGCCGCTTAATTTCGGCGTGAAACTGAAATTGGCGTTTTCGGTCGGTTGTTGCGATTTATTGAATGACCGCAAAATGTTTCAGGCAATGCAAGGTAGAGAATATGAGTATTATGAGTTTGACACTCAAAACAATACGATTGATGCAATGCCTGCAATTTCTGTGCTCCCTGTTGTTTTTGCGGACACGGTCAAAGCGACAATATCCGAAAGTGTGCAGCAAGCGGATACGGCGGCTCTAAACGCCGAAGTCGAACGCTTGGCATATTTGGAAAAGGCGAGGGAACGCCGCGAAAAATACAGCCGGTTTATACGGGTGTTACATGTCAAAAGTATGGACAATTATAATCTGGGCATTGTAACGCTAACCGACGAGCAAAAATCGGCGCTGGACGATTACATAGCGGTTTTGGAGGACAACCCACG
>JAITHZ010000310.1 GCA_031279795.1 Bacteroidales bacterium | reverse complement strand
GTATACATATATTACCTTTGCTGCCAAACCGAATGCCGCCGGACTTTGCACTACCTGTACCGCCTTTACCGGAAGCAAAACGCTGAAATTCACCAACACGAATTTTCCGATTCCGAGTAATGCTGTAAGTCCTTATTTAGTAGAGAATCCAGCAATTGACCTGGGCGACGGCGTAAATGTTGGAATTCAGGTTAAGTACGAAGGCCCAACTCCTGCCCGTCCTACAAATGCACGGCGGGAAATGGGGTGGCCGCGTGCAGCGGCTTACAATTCGCTGTGGCTCAATGCCCGACAGCTTGGGCCTAACGAGGCTTATGGCGGAACCGAAACGACTACACTTAAACTCTCACACTCGCTGGCTGCATCTTTTGAAATTTTCGACATTGATGCTGCCGGAGGACGCTGGGACTTTGTTTCCGTTGTCGGACGCTGCCATGGCGGAACCGTGCTGCCTCGTCTTACGTATGTGCAACCCAATGCCAGCCAGCGCACCGTGACAATTCAGAACAACACGGCTTACGGTAACAGATATGACAACGAATATTCCAATATCAACGGACGGATACGTGTAGATTTTGATATGCCGGTCGATTCCATTGTTGTTGTCCATACAGCGCGGGGAAAACATAATGGTAGCGACGCGGTGAGCAACATCAACTACATTGGAATCGGGCAGATTACTTTCACTTGTCCGCCACCGCCGCCGCCGGTCAACGAAGACGGGCTGTCGTTCACCAAAGAAGCTCCGCTGGAAGCGCAACTGTGCGAAGAAATAACCATGACATACCGTCTTTTCAACGCTAACTGCGCAGATAAACCGGTAAATTTCGAAGATGTGCTGGATGCAGGATTAGAATGGATAACAGGCTCCGTGACAGTAAGTCATACCGATGCAATACAGACGGATACAGACGTTAATAACTATGGCGAAACACAGCAGCTGAAAATCGAAAATCTGTACATACCGGGGTTTACCACGCTGATTGTTACAGCTAAGGCGAAGTTTACAACCAGCGCCATTGCCAATAACAAGTACGGCGGCGACGCAACGATAAAGTACGACCGAATCATTGAGAGCATCCCCTACCCGCAAACAGTCACAAGCTGTGACCGATATCTCGGCTGTGCCGTGAGGACGGAAACAAAAGCGCTCAACAGTGTGTTAGCTCTTGAGAAGGTGAAGGTAAAAATTTCGGCAAACAAAGGCTGCTACAAGGCCAATGATGAGATTACATGTAACATCACCATTGAGAACCCGAACAGCTTCGCTCTGTCGGCTGCAAGTTTAATTCTTTCTTTGCCAGAAAGATTCGACAATAATTCGGCAGTACCAGGAACATGTCAAGGCACAGTGATGGACGGACTGGTCTGCGAAATAAACAATATTGTGCTTGGAGCAAGCAGCAGTTATACATACACGCTGAAAATCAAAGCGCCGACGGCCGACGATCTCATACAGGTGCTTGACATAAACGGCGACCCGCTGTTTGACGAAAAAGGCAAGCCAGTTTATCAGGAAGCCATAACCAACATCATGGTACTCAGCACTTCGGACGACGTCTGCGAACAGACAGCCTTCAGCGAAGCCGAAGCATTATGGGAATTGAAATACTGCAATGCACCGTCGGCCATCATAACCAACGAAAACGTAACCATGAAAATCAAACGTTGAAAATCAATTGAGTTATGATAAGAGAGAAACGTTATGAATAAAGCAAGAGAATGCAAGAAAATGCTGTGAAGCAGGTAAGTGATTTAATGTGCAACATAATTTTCAGCTTTTAAACCCAGGGAACGGGGCGATTGGGAATCGCCCCGTTTCTGCGTTATTATGGATTTATTTGTTTTTCGTTGCTGAAATAACTGCACCAATTTTGATTTGTTCTGCATTGAATGATAAAACACTTATTTTAAAGTATTTATTATTATAAACATTAGAAGCCTGAAATATTTATGGATTTATCTGCCTGAAATCTTTGAATTTTTGAATATTTCATCTACTTTTGCGGCGTCAAAAAAACAGGTAAAACCATTATGAATTTTTTATCCTTATTTGTATTGATTCCATTACTGATGATGCTGGCGCTGTTGCCTTGCAAGAGCATGAAACAGATTCGGGGAGTGATGGTTGCGGGCGCTTCTGCATTGCTGGCGGGAGCTGTTGCATTGCTGATTGCATTTATGTGGGAACGGAATGCCGGAAATACAGCCGAGATGCTGTTTACTGCAAGCGAACTCTGGTTTGCGCCAATGAACATCCATTATGCGGTGGGAGTTGACGGAATATCGGTGGCCATGTTGCTGCTTTCCAGCGTGATAGTTTTCACTGGCGTTTTTGCTTCATGGACGATGCAACCGCTTACTAAAGAATTTTTCCTCTGGTACTTACTGCTCTCAACCGGTGTTTTCGGATTTTTTATTTCCGTAGATTTGTTCACCATGTTTATGTTTTACGAAGTCGCCCTGATTCCCATGTATTTACTGATTGGAATTTGGGGAAGCGGAAAGAAAGAATACTCGGCTATGAAACTTACCTTGATGTTGATGGGAGGCTCGGCATTCCTGTTGATCGGTATACTGGGCATTTATTTCAATTCCGGCCCTGCGGGTGAGCAAACCATGAATATTCTGGAAATTGCGAAACACTACATTCCCGTGAGCGCACAGTTGTGGCTGTTTCCAATCACTTTTCTTGGATTTGGCGTACTGGGGGCGCTTTTTCCGTTTCACACGTGGTCGCCCGATGGACATGCTTCGGCGCCAACCGCCGTTTCAATGCTTCATGCCGGCGTACTGATGAAACTGGGAGGTTACGGATGTTTCCGAGTGGCTATTTTCTTGATGCCGGAAGCTGCTCACGAATTGGGATGGATTTTTGTTATTCTTACAACAATCAGCGTATTGTACGGAGCTTTTGGGGCTATCGTACAAACTGACCTGAAATATATCAACGCCTATTCATCGGTTAGCCATTGCGGATTGGTGCTGTTTGCTATTCTCTTTCTGACGCAAACTTCAATGACGGGGGCGGTGATGCAGATGCTGTCGCACGGATTGATGACGGCGCTTTTCTTTGCTTTAATCGGGATGATTTACGGACGAACGCACACGCGTGATATTCGCGAAATGGGAGGCTTGATGAAAGTAATGCCCTTTCTGGCTGTGTGTTACGTCATTGCGGGGTTGGCCTCGCTGGGTTTGCCGGGTTTAAGCGGATTCGTTTCGGAAATGTCGATTTTCTTTGGCGCTTTCCAGAAAGGTGCGAGTTTGTTCCGCCGTGCGCTTACTGTTGCGGCCTGCGCGTCGATTGTGGTGACGGCAGTTTATATTTTGCGCGTAGTTGGGAAAATTCTCTATGGCGGCGTCCAAAACAACGAGCATTTGACGCTGAAGGACGCAACGTGGTATGAAAAAATTTCGCTCACTACGTTGATTGTCTGTATTGCTGCAATTGGAATTGCTCCATTGTGGCTCAGCGATTTGATTCGGGAAAGTTTTCTGGCGTTCAAGCGAGGTGTGCTGTTTTTGTAAACTCGCATTAACCAACTATAGTATAAGTTTTAAATTTTAATAATTCGTATGGATTTGAGTAATTTTTTATTGATGCGACATGAAATATCCTTGGTAGCGCTGTTTGTGCTTTTATTGGGATATGATTTGTTTGCGTCGGATAATGCGAAAAAACACTTTCAACTGGTTGCTTGCTTGTTATTTGCTGTACATACGCTGGTTGGATTTTGTCCGGCCGCTACAGGCGAAGTATTTGGCGGCATGTATGTGACGAACAACATGCATCTGCTGGTGAAAAACATCCTGAACATCGGTGTGTTGCTGGTTTTCCTGCAAACGAATGCCTGGCTGCAAACGCCTAATACGGTCGTTAAACGCGGGGAATTTTTTATGCTCACTATTTTTACTCTTTTCGGTATGTATCTGATGATCTCGTCGGGACACTTCCTGCTGTTCTACATCGGATTGGAAACAGCTTCCATTCCGTTGGCTACGCTGGCGGCTTTCGACAAATACCGGCATAATTCGGCCGAAGCGGGCGCTAAATATGTCCTGATGGCTGCTTTCTCGTCGGGAGTCATGCTGTTTGGTATTTCCTTGCTTTATGGCGCAACGGGTGCGCTGTACTTTTCCGATATTGCTCCAAAAATAGTCTCTAACCCGATGACGATTCTGGGAATGGTATTTTTTCTGGCTGGAATGTTTTTCAAAATTTCGCTGGTTCCATTTCATCTCTGGACTGCCGATGTTTACGAAGGTGCGCCAACTCCTGTCACTGCCTATCTTTCGGTCGTTTCCAAAGGTGCGGCAGTCTTTGTGCTGTCCATTCTGGCTTTCCATGTTTTTACGAATCTGGCGGTTGAGTGGAAACTGATTTTCCAGTGGATTATTGTCATTACCATCACAGCCGGAAACTTGTTTGCTGTCCGCCAGAACAACATCAAACGTTTTTTGGCCTTTTCGTCCATTTCTCAAGCTGGATATATCGTGCTGGGCGTACTGGCCGGTTCTGCATTTGGAATGGCTACGATTGTGTATTACATCCTGGCCTATCTGTTTTCCAACATTGCCGCGTTCGGTGTGATAGCATCCATCGAAGCAAAAACCGGAAAACTAAACATATCCGACTATAACGGTCTGTACCAGACTAATCCGAAATTGAGCCTGACGCTGGTGCTGGCTTTGTTTTCGCTGGGGGGCATTCCAATTTTTGTGGGCTTTTTCAGCAAGTTTTTCATTTTCTTTGCCGCCGCCGAAGCTGGTTATTATGTGATTGTGTTTATTGCCTTGCTTAATACGATTATCTCATTGTATTATTATCTTTTACCGATAAAGGCGATGCTTATCAATAAAAATGATTCGCCTATAGAAGCCTTTAAAACAGATGGTTACAATCGTATTTCGCTTACGCTTTGTGTTATTGGAATTGTTCTTGTCGGATTAATCAGCCCGATATTCCACTATATTGAAAAACTAAGCGCAGGAATGTGAAAATTTGCCGTTGCAGAGATGTGCTGCGGGACGTCTCTGTACACGACACGCCTTCTACAACTGTGATTCCGGCGCCGCCAAATTGCACGATAATTTCTTTACACCGGATTTTACTTTAATATAGTCCTGTATATCAGCGAAATGATTCAAAAAAGTTTGTTTTTGTTCGTTATTCACTCAAAAGATTGCCGATTGCATACAACGGATAAACTTTGATTTTGTCATAAACGGCAAAATTTTCGAGCGACGTACGCACTCCGTATTCAGCATTTTTCTCTTTCAGAAAAATCCACATGCTTTGCATTTTACCG
>JAITHZ010000290.1 GCA_031279795.1 Bacteroidales bacterium | reverse complement strand
AGTATTGAAAAAAAATACAAAATAAAGGAAAGAATTTAGTGAATAGTGATTAATGATTAGTGATTAGTAAAAACAAAACAAATAAATAAATTAAGCAAATAAAATAAATAAAACAAATTAGTAATTTATTTGGCTTACCGTGTAAGGAATTAGGAATTAGGAATTAGGAATTAGGAATTAAGGATTAAGGAATAAGGATTAATGATTAAGGAATTAGGAATTAGTTTCCCTCTTTGTCACATTCCCCCAAATAAATTTGGGGGTTATTCACGGGCAACGCCTAACGGCGTTTTCAGCCCCTGATTCGCACTAATCACTAATCACTAATATCACTAATCACTAATCACTAATATCACTAATCACTAATCACTAATCACTAATCAACATTTCACAATGGGAATTTCACCTCATCCTTGCCTTTTCTTCCGCTGCGCCGGTTTCAACTTTTTTGTCGCTTACTTTTTTACCCGATTGGAAACTGTAACTCAGTGAGGCGCCAATCGCCCGAAAACCGGTTCTATCGTGCATGATCTGACTGAAATCCGTTTCATTGACTTCTATGAGCGCTTTGCTGAAATTGAACAGGTTATTGACAAAAAGTGTTGCTGTCAACCTGTTTTTTAAGAATTGTTTGCGCAGCGTAGCGTTTACCTGCGGTTTTAATGTGAGTTTCATATTACCGTCTAACCAGGGTGATTGATACCAGCAACTGATGTCGAACTTGAAATCTTCAGGCAAGGAAAAGGAGTTATTCATATAACCGTTAAATATGTTGATTGAAAGTTTGTTGCCTAAAACATTGAGGCTGTTTCTTTTCCCTGTCAAATTCAAATAGATTTGCCACCATTTGGTTGGATTTACCGGTGCGCTAAGGGATAAATACCAGGTTGTATTTTTGGAAATATTGCCGGTAGTTTGTATGATAACTCCCGGCGCATCGGGGTCGGAAATCCGGACTCCTCCAAAAGCGTTTTCCGCATTTGTTACGCCCGCCGTCAGATTATACTTGTAAAACAAATTCAAAGAGAGAGAACCATCATCCGATATAGCAGGCTGCAACTTCGGATTTCCTGCAATATATAAGAATTCAGATGCCGGAAAGCGGAACGGATTGAGCTGCCTAAACGACGGACGGGTTATCGTGCGATGATAATTCGCCACAAGCGAATGTTGTCCGTTTTCAGTGAACGGAAACATTACATTGATTGAAGGGAATAATTTAAAGTATTTCTGTGTCTTGGTTTCATCTGTTTTGTTTGTATAGGGTATAGCTTCTGTATATTCGCCACGTAATCCCAATGAATAACTGACTTTTTGAATGCGTGAAGAAAACATACCATAGATCGCTGAAATATTTTCCGAAAATGAATTAACATTGGAAAGCAGATCGATTTCGTTCCAGTTTGTTCCACGTTGATATTCAAATAATGTACTGTTATCCATTTCATTGCGGACATATTTAACTCCAATACTTAAGGTGGTAATATTGTTGAGATGGTGCGACCAATCGGCAGTTATGGCATAAGTATTGTTGGTTGTAAGTTGATTGTTTCGGTAAATGGAATCCAAATTTATAGCTCCGCTATAGACAGAATTATAATTTTGCCCGTTATCAGCTTTATTATGAAAATAATCCAAAAGGACTTTAAACATAGAACCCAATGAATCTAATCGCAACAGGTAATTTCCCGAAACAGAAAAATTATCGGTTGTCATCTTTCCATTATAATTACTTATAATGTTGGTCTGCCTTCCATCAGTTATATTTCTTAGGTTTGCATAGTTTTTATTTTTACCCCAAATGCCGAAATAATTGACTTCCAATCCCACGCTTTGTTTATCGGTCAAATCGTAAATTCCACCGAGACGCACTGTTCCTGTATTAACCGTTTGGGGAGTAGCTAATTCATTGTGTATATTCTGATTTATCGTCCAATTATCCACATCCTCAATGACATGTTCAACCGTACGTATTGTGTTATAGTTTAATTGAGAATATAGGCTGAGCTTGTTAATCCTGTAATTCAAATTGAAAAAAGGAGATAAAGCAGATTGGTCTTTGTCGCTTGGGGCAAAATTACCCGATACGCCGAAGCTGCCGTCTATTCCGTCATCGCGCCTGTTTTTCAGTGTAATTTTAATAATTCCGCCAGCAACGCTTGCATCATATTCAGAGCCTGCATTGGGCAAGATTTCGATTTTGACAATATTTTCGGCTTTCAGGTTTTGAAGGTAACGAACCAAATCCGTTCCCGAATAATGCAGCGGACGTTCGTTGACATACACCTGTGTCCCGCTTTTCCCATTCACGGAAATCACTCCGTCGCGTTCCTGAATAAATACGCCGGGCGCTGTATTCAAGACATCTTTTCCGTCTTTCCCGAATACCGAAGGGTCGTTTGCCAGATTCATAACAAAGCGGTCGGGCATCCGGGTAATCCGCCGGACTGTAACGACTGCTTCCTGCAGTTCAACAGCCAGATCTTCCAATTGGATTTCGCCCAAATCAACATCCGATTGAATCGGAATAACTTTTTCGTAAGACTTATAGCCGAGCATGGAAACTTTCAAGGTATCATTCCCCGGTATTGCCTGCAATTCAAAGATTCCGTTTTCGCCGGAATAGGTACCGAAAAGCGTATCGGCAGCCTGAAGCACGACATTGGCAAATTCAAGCGGCGCTTGCTTGTTATCAACTACCTTTCCGGTTACTTTTATTTGAGAAAAGGTGTTTATTGCCAAAGAGACAACGAATAAAACAGTTATTAAAATTTTTGTTTTCATATTGGGTATATTATTATTGATGCAAATATCCAATCTTTTATAAATATCTGGGAATGAAGATAATATAAAAAACTATTTTTAACATGCAACCGTTTGCAATTATCACCGAATTTTACAGGAATTAGGAATTAACCCATATTTTGCGTCCCTTATCAAGTAAAATCGGGAAACTGCACGCAGTTAATAGGAATTTTATTGCCCTGCACCGTGACAAATCACGGCGTTATTCACAGGCAACGTCTGACGGCGTTTTCAACTCTTGATTCGCATAATTTGTACAGCAGAGCCAACAGCCAGCCGGTGGTTATGCCAACAGTTGCACCAGCAAGCACATCGCTTGGGTAGTGAACGCCCAGATAAATCCGGCTGTAGGAAACCAGCATGGCATACCCCAACGCTATGGGCAGCAGCAGCCGGTATTTTTCGCGGCAAAGACAGACAACAAATGTGGCGACTGCAAAAGAATTTGCGGCATGTGCCGAAAAGAAACCATATTTCCCGCCACGATATTCGCCAACGATTTGCACAAAAGGACTGATAGCAGTGTCGTGCGTTGGACGCAGTCGCGCAACGCCCTGTTTGACGATATTGCACAGCTGATCATTGACGGTAATCAGCAAAGCGCAGGCAATGAGAATCATCCAGAAGTTTTTCGGATATTTTCTGTACAGCATCCACAAAAAAAAGACATAAAGCGGTATCCATATAAAACGGTTGCTCGCCCACAAAAAAATGATGTCAAGAAACGGAGTATGCGGGCTGTTTGCAAGTAAAAAAATGCCGGATTCGTAATCTCGGACTTGGTCTAAAAATTCATGCATCGTTCTGTTTTTTTATTCGGTCTCAAATGATGCCACAAAGATAGAAATTTAGGAATTAGGAATTAAGAATTAAGAATTAAGAATTAAGAATTAGGAAACCTCTCGTAATTCGTAACATATATATATATATATATTCTTATATTTATTCTTATATATAGCACATCATATTCATTCCCTATTTTTTAATTCTTAATTCTTAGGGATGCCAAATAAACAAAATAGAACAGTTTCGTAAAAGCAAGTCCCGCAGGGACTTACCGTTACAGGTTATTAATTTTTTATCCCTTATCCCTTAATTCTTAATTCTTAATTCTTAATTATTTAGTATTGTTGTTAATTGTGTTAATTTTTCGTAAAACAGTTGCAGGATTCAAGTAAAAGCCTCAACTTTGCAGCGCAAAGAACTTTGATATGAAAAATGAAGAAGCATTAGACACGTTGAAAGACATACGCCAGATGATGGAAAAATCCACTAAATGTTTATCATTAAGCGGTTTATCTGGAATTTTTATTGGAATTTACGCAATTGCAGGAGCATACGGAATCCAGCAATATCTGAATGACAGCGGGCTACGATCGGTCGGTCTTCTTGAGCAATACATTTTTGGAATTGCGCTGGCGGTACTTGTTCTGTCGATTCTGACGGCTTTTGCTCTGTCGGAATGGCGCGCCAGAAAGTCTGGTCAATCCATTTTCAACAAGACAGCCCGCAAGATGCTGACCGATTTGTTCATTCATCTTTTGCCGGGAGGCGCTTTGAGCATTGCTATGGGACTTTCGGCTCACACCGAATTTATTACTTCCGTCATGCTGATATGCTACGGTCTGGCGTTGATTTCCGCTGCCAAGTTTACGTTCAAAAATGTGCTGTATCTCGGTTACAGCCTGCTGACACTGGGGGTGATTAACTGTTTTTTCACCGGCTACAGCTTGCTGTTGTGGACAGTCGGCTTCGGTGTCCTGCATATTATATATGGTGTAGTCATGTATTTTAAATACGACAGCCAAACAGCATGAAAAACATTATCGAACATATTAACAAGGCATTTGAGAATAAAATTCGATTAGGCGTTATGTCGATTTTGACAGTCCATGACAATGCCAATTTTAATTCCTTGAAAGAATGGCTATCTGTAACCGACGGAAATCTGTCGAGCCACCTGAAAGGTTTGGAGGAACAAGGCTATATACGGGTACAGAAACAATTTATCGAACGAAAGCCCAATACTTCTTATGCCATTACGGAAAAAGGACACGCGGCTTTTGTCGCGCACCTGAATGCGCTGGAAGATTTGCTGAAGACGGTTTCTTAATTTTTTACCCTTTAACTTTGAATTTCAAAGTACTTTTATACAAAGTGTAGCTATTAATAATTAACATAAAAAAAAATGAAAGCTTTAAAATTGTTTATTGGTTTACTTGCAGGAAGCGGGGTGTACTGTTACCTGATGTGGTATCAAACACTTGGCATTAATGCGCTAGTATTTGCTGTGTTATTGATTAGCGCTGTTTTCTGGTACAAAAAGGAACTCCGGAAAAACGGCATTGTACGTTTTCTTGCCCTGTCGTTTTTTCTGAGCGCTCTGGCAGTGGCAATGAATGGAATAACCTTTAGCCAGGTTATTTACTATCTGGTGATGCTGACGTTTCTGGGATTTGTGCAGGCGCCGGAATTGCGGTCGGTTGTATTTGGGTGGCTTTCGATGTTCTTAAACTTTTTTGCCAGCATAAAAGTGAACTTCCAGATGACGCTTGATGCAGCCAGTTCGCTCTTTGCGCGGAAAAGAAACATCAAGTTTCGCGATGTTCGTGCATTATTCTCCAGAATAGTGATTGTAAGCATATTGTCGCTTACATTTTTCTGCATTTTCATCGCGGCCAATCAGCCATTCAGAGAATTTTTCCTGCAACTGCTGAATCCTGTTGAAGATTTTTTTTC
>JAITHZ010000238.1 GCA_031279795.1 Bacteroidales bacterium | reverse complement strand
AAATAAGAAAATAAAAAATCTTTTTTTCATCGTATTTTTGATAATCGTTGATTATTCTGACATATTTGCACGGCAAAGATATAGTAATTTACGGAACATTTTAAATAAAATGACAATTTTATTTTTAGACTTCTTTCAATAAAAGCATAACTAAGAATAAATCAAACTATTAAATATTGGCCAATTTGAGTATGAAAATGAGATAAACACAAGACAATTATACAGAGAGATAGCAATTATTATTTCAAATGATTATCTTTGCAAAATTAATTATTATTCATTCAATTAATGAAAAAGAAAAAAGCGGTATTGCTTACCAGCATAATTGCGTTGCTGTCGTGCGATGATAATACTTACAGCTATTTCCCGTATTTTCCCGTATCATTTCAACTGAATACGGCATTGGATCCAATAAACAAAAATGGATATTACCAAAAAACAACAATAAAAGGAATAGAGAAAATTGGATTTGGCGGTGTGCTGGTTTATCATACTGCCGACGATAAATACGTGGCATACGATTTGGTTTGTCCAAATGAATTAACTCGCACTGCGTTGATTTCTGCACCAAACAGCAGCGGAATTGCCGTCTGCAAACAATGCACTTCCGAATTTCAGATATTGATGAGTGATTCGCAGGGACGGCCACTTTCCGGTCCGGCGCTGAATAAGAAGCGACGTTTGCAGCAGTATTCGGTTACCCATGCAGGCAACGTACTGACTGTTACGAACTGAATATGTATACAAAAACTGTCTGTTGTCTTTTATTGTCAACCTTTTATATTAAGATATTCTGTGCTGCACTGCTTTAATCCCGGACACGAAACTGCCGTGTTGAACGGTTCGCCGCATTACACTCCGGCTCGCAGCCGCTTGAAAATGCAGACCGACCTGGCATATATCCCTGCATGGTACGCCTGCGGTGACGATTATGTGCTCGTTAACGAAATAGCTACGCCTGCTGACGATTTTAGACAGTTGCTTGCTCCCTTGTCTCCACGTTTAGCTAAAGCTGTTGTTGTTGAAGATATTGCACGACGGAAAGACATTTTCTGCGAAATGTCAGTTGTATTGTGGGGAATCTCGCCGCAAAGTTGTTATCTATTCGAGAAAATAAACAAAAAACATGAGATAAATTTAATTATTCCATCATGGCATGATATTTATAAAGAGCTGAATAGCAGACAAACTGCAAGAATATGTGTAGAAAAGCTTGTTGCTGACTTGCCGGAAATATCGTCGGAAATCGTTCCGCAGTTCTATGCTGCAGTCGACGAAATACAGCAAATTGTGGAAAGAGACTCAAGTACACGCAACAATACATACATTGTAAAAACGCCCTATTCGTCGTCGGGATGCGGACTGCTGTGGCTCAACGGCGTATTGCAGCGTTCGGAACGGCAACTGCTGGCCGGCATGTTGAAACGTCAGCATGTTGTCTCTGTCGAAAAAGCATTAAACAAAGCAGTTGATTTCTCTGCACAGTTTTTTTCAACAGGAATCGGCAAGGTCAATTTTCAGGGATACACACTGTTTCGCACCGACTGTAAGGGGAATTACGAAGGAAGCATGCTGGCCTCGCAAGCAGTCGTTAAGGAAGCGATAAGTTCATACCTCGACATTCGTTTAGTGGAAAGCGCGACGGAATGCTTGCGTGTTTTTCTCGAAACACATTTACCGTCGACTCATACCGGAAGCGTCGGCGTCGACATGCTGATTTACGAATCCGGCGAGCAGTATCGTCTGCATCCGTGCGTTGAAATCAATCTGCGTTACAACATGGGATTTCTTGCACTACGGTTGTTTGAGAATTTTATGGAAAACACTTCAACCGGTTTTTTCCATGCCGAATACTGCAAAATACCTGGAGAGGTTTACCGGAAGCACGCTGTGATGAAACAAAGGTTTCCATTACGTATTGCAAGCAATGGCAAAATAGCCTCTGGCTATTTTCCCCTGTGTCCAGTAACGGAAAAGAGCCATTACCATGCATGGGGAAAAATAAATTTATCTTAATTTATTTGCGATTTTAAAACAAATGCATAACTTTGCGTAATTAATATTCAATCAATAATTGCTTATGGATGAAAAACATTTTCTGACAATAAAAGATATTGCAAAAGCGCTCAATATTTCACCTTCGACTGTATCCAGAGCATTGAAGAACAATACCAAAATCAGCCCTGAAACACGAAAGCTGGTGCAAAATTATGCCCTGTTGAACAAATACAAACCAAATCAACTGGCAGTCAGCCTGCTTACCAAGCAAACGAGTATCATTGGCGTGATTGTTCCCGAACTGGCAAATCATTTCTTTTCAGCGGCATTGTCGGGCATGGAGCTGGTGGCTGAAGAACACGGATATACGGTAATCGTTTGCCAGTCGTTGGAAGATTATTACAAGGAAGTTAAAAACGTCCAGACATTGATAAAGGCGCAAGTATCGGGCGTGCTGATTTCGCAGTCGAAAACAACTGTTCAGCATTATGAACATTTTACGGAATTGCTTGAGAATAAAATTCCTGTTGTTTTTTTCGACCGGATCTCGACGGGAATCAATACTGCCAAGGTTGTGGTCGACGACTATTCGGGAACGTTTGGCGCTGTCGAGTACATGATAAAAACGGGTTGCAAGCGGATTGCCTTTTTTTCGGCGCCGATCAATCTCGAAATATCCAAGAATCGACGAAACGGATACCTCGACGCTTTGCGGAGATACAATTTGGCAACAGACAGCGGGTTGATTCGTTTTGCCGACGATAAAAAACTGGGCTACGAACGGGCAATGGAAGTGTTGCGGGAACCGAACCCGCCGGATGCTTTTATGGCAATGAACGACTATACGGCGTCGGGTATTCTGGTTGCGGTGAAGGAATTAGGACTGCGCGTTCCGGATGATGTTTCCGTTTGTGGTTTTTCAAATTCAAACATTTCGCAGGATACCGACCCGATGCTGTCGACTGTCGACCAGCATCCGGCGAAAATTGGCGAAGAGGCCATGAAGCTTTTATTAGATAAGATCAATCATAAAAACGACCCGAAAACCGAACGGAACAAAATTATAAAAACTACGTTAATACTGCGTCAGACCACGCGAAGACTGATTACGGATTAAAATTGTTGTGCGATGCTTTTTTATCATATAATAAGACTGTGCCTGTGTGCCTTACTGTTTTCTTTTTGCCAGAGCGCTGTGGCAAAGATTTACCGAACTGAAACATTTTCTTCGCAAATAAAATCTCTCCAGGTCAGGAATGCTGGAGACTGGTATGCGCCTGCTGTCGTTGCCTTGAACACGACGGAGTGCATTATCATTGATTTTGATGAGCTTTCGCACAATTTTCAGGACTATTATTACTCGGTGGTTCACTGCAACGCCGACTGGACTCCGTCCGACATATCGCCGTTTGAATACATGGCGGGCTTTGAAGAAAATCCGGTTGAGGATTACCGTACGTCCTTTAACACGCAGGTCGATTATACGCATTACCGCGTCAGGTTGCCAAACGACAGGGTGCAGTTGAAAATTTCCGGCAATTACGCCGTCACTGTTTACTCGCGCGATGATCGGGTGATTGTTCTGCAGGCGTGTTTTTCGGTGCTGGAGGAAGGAATAAGCGTTGGTGCGGCCGTTCGGTTCAACACCGACGTCGACAGTCACGGGAAACACCAGCAGCTGTCGGTCAGACTGAATTTTGCAAACTACCGCGTGCAAAATCCTGCAGCTGATTTCAAGGTATATGTCGCTCAAAACGGACGGACGGATAATCAGGTGTTGCTCAAAAAGCCTTTTCTGGTCAACATGCGTGAAATGACGTTCGATTACAACCGCGACTTGATCTTCCCTGCCGGAAATGAGTTTCGCCGTTTCGAAAGCGTGAATGTCGGTTACAACGGGCTGAATGTCGAACGTACGGATTATGTCGCATCCTACACCCATGTGTCGCTGTATGCCGACAGGCCGAGAAGCAGCAATTACGCTTATGATCAGGATCAGGATGGACGGTTTCTGATTCGTACATCACAGGGTTCGGACAGCGATTCGGAGGGTGAATACGTGTTTGTTCATTTCGCTCTGCAGTGGGACGACCCGCTGATTCCGGGGACTGTCCACCTGAATGGCGAACTGACGAACTACATCCTGAACAGCGGCAGCAAAATGACCTACGATTTCGACAGAAAACAGTTCGTACGAACGCTGCTGTTGAAGCAGGGTTCGTATAACTATCAGTATCTGTTTGTCCCGACCGGCTCGGAAAAAGGCGAAACCGCGCTCATCGAAGGCGATTTCTATCAGACGGAAAACGAATACCGCATCATGGTCTATCACCGTCCAACCGGTGAACGTTATGACAAACTGATCGGACTCTGCGAGTTGAGAGCTGCGAATTAGAAATCGAAACTCGAAATGAAGCGTATCGGCAGGGAAAAATTCCCAGAGAAAAACAATAACCGTAAAATGACATTCAATTACAGCATCATCATTCCGCATAAAGACATTCCCGACTTGTTGCGGCGTTGTTTGGATTCTATTCCATATCGAAATGATTTACAGATTATTATTGTGGATGACAACAGCAATC
>JAITHZ010000125.1 GCA_031279795.1 Bacteroidales bacterium | reverse complement strand
CGTATTGGTGTTGTTTTTCAAGATTTCCAGTTGCTTACCGACCGTTCGGTTTATCATAATCTTCTGTTTGTGCTCAAAGCAACCGGCTGGACAAACAAAAGCGATATGGAACATCGCATCGACGAGGTTCTGAACAGCTAATTAATTCTAATTGTCAATTCAATAGAAAATTCTCAATAATCGTTTTGCCGTGCGGCGTCAAGATAGATTCGGGGTGAAACTGCACGCCATGAACATCGTAATGACGGTGTTTCAATGCCATAACATGTCCTTCGTCGGACAGAGCTGTGACTAAAATTTCATCCGGCAAGGGCGAATTTTTCACAACCCATGAATGGTATCTTCCTGCATCAAAAGACGAGGGCAACCCGTTGAACAGATAATCGTTGCCAATTATTTTCACCGGCGAGGCAATCCCGTGGTATACATTATCCAGGTTCATAAGGATTCCACCAAAAGATTCGGCAATGGCCTGATGTCCGAGGCATACTCCAAGTATGCTTTTCGTCGGAGCATAGCGTTCAATCAGCGGCAACAGCAATCTCGCTTCGGATGGAATACCAGGCCCTGGCGAAAGAATGATTTTCCGATATTCACCGACTTGATTCAGTTCGACTTGGTCGTTGCGACGCACATCCGTTTCAAAACCCAGCATCTGAACCAGATAAGCCAGGTTGTAGGTAAAAGAATCGTAATTGTCAAAAATTAATACTTTCATCTGTTTAATCTGTTAAAGTTTCAGCCAGAACGATGGCTTGGGTTAATGCGCCCAGTTTGTTGTTAACCTCCTGCAATTCCTTTTCGGGAACAGATCGGGAAACGATTCCTGCACCTGCCTGATAGAAAAGCATGTTATTCTTGCTCAGAAAGGCGCGGATGGTAATAGCTTGGTTCAGTTCGCCATTCAGACCAATGTAGCCGATGCAGCCGCCATAGAATCCACGACTGTGGCTTTCCAGCTGGTCAATCAGTTGCATGGCGCGAATTTTCGGCGCACCCGACAAGGTACCGGCAGGAAAAGTATCGGCATACAGTTTCACGGGATTCGTATTGGGGTTTATTTTTCCGCTGACGGTTGAAACCATGTGGATAACGTGCGAATAAAACTGTATTTTTTTATGCACATCCACCATGACGTCGCTCGCATTGCGGCTCAGGTCGTTGCGTGCCAGATCGACCAGCATGACATGTTCGGCATTTTCTTTCGGATCCTTCAGCAAATCTTCTGCCAGTTGCCGGTCTTTTTCATCGTCGCCCGTTCGGGGGAAAGTTCCGGCAATCGGGTCGATGTAGGCACGACCGTTTTTTGTTTTCACATGGGTTTCGGGCGATGAACCGAAGATGCGGAATGCGCCGAAATCGAAATAAAACAGGTAAGGCGAAGGATTTATGGAACGTAGCGCACGGTAAACCTTGAAATCGTCGCCAACAAATGGACGGCAGAACCGTCGCGACAGTACAATTTGGAACGTATCGCCCCGTTTGCAATGCAGGATTCCTTCGGTTACCATCCGGCAATAGTCGGCATCGGTAATCGGCGAGGTTTCTTTGCCTGTTGTTCGGAAATCGTACGAAGCAAAGTTCCGGTTATGGAGAATGTTTTCGATAGTGGCCGTATCGCTGGTCTGTCCTTCCGGCAAGTTTTCGACAAGCGTAAGTTCATTTTTAAAATGGTTAACCGCAATCGTGTAGCGGTACAGAATGTAGTACATGTCGGGAATATCCGAGCGGTCGTCAGTTGAATTTTTCAGTTCAATGTTTTCGAAATGGCGAACAGCGTCATACGATGTGTATCCGAACAGACCGTTGAACGATGTTGTTTCGCCTTCCAGCGAAAAACGTTGCAGGAAACGGTTAAAGCATTCCGGCAGACTATTCTCAGGCGTTATCTCCGACAATGATTCTTGCTGGCCGAAATACCGTTCGCATATTCGGCCATCCTTAACGATGAACCGCGCCAAAGGTTGCACGCCAATAATCGAATAACTTGATTCTCCGCCATGATAGTCGGAACTTTCCAATAATACGGATTCTGGATATAAATCTCGTATTTTAAGATAAATGCCAACAGGAGTTTGCAAATCTGCCAACATTTTTCGAACAATGATTTGTAGTTTCATATTCATTTAGTTTTAGTTTTGTTTTGTTAGTGTGTGTGCTATAATCGAAAAAGCCTGTCGCAGTTACGACAGGCTCTTTGATTAAAAAATAATACATTAAATTAATGGCTTCAACCCGCTCGCAACTTGCACAGAAGTAAGCGTCGCCACCAATAAATATTCACAATAAAATAATTCATTTGCTCTTCATTTTTGACGCAGCAAAGATAATATATTTCATTGAAAATGCAAAAAAAATCTGAAATATATGGGAAGTAAGCAGGACAAAGGTGGTCTTGATTTTTATTTTTTATTTCAGACGCTTGGAATTTCTCAAAAATTTCATGTAATTTTGCGCTGAAATTGTTGAAACAAAACCGGCTGCAGGAAAGGAGCAAAAGATAAAATGGAAAGTAATCAGGTTGAACGTTTGCTAATGTCATTAGCTGAAAGAATAAGGAGTGTTAAATATTTGAATGAGTGGATTATATTTATCATTGATACACTTATTTCAGTAGTATCCATAACGATAGTCTATTATTTCAGTTTAAAAATATTTGAACAGGAATATCAGCTGTACAATACCTACACCTATTGGAATTTATGTTTGTTGACCTTGTGCAGCAGCATAATCTTTTTCGGACTGTTCAAAACCAGCAAGGGCATTGTCCGGTTCACCGCCTTGCACGATATATGGCGTATCGTGGGCGCTGTTTCATGTCGCAGTCTGGTGATATTCTGCATCTTGTTTATGCAGGAAGCCAACCGTTATGAAATATTGCTGATAGAATGCCTGCTTGACCTGTTTCTGTGCATGTTTCTGATGATTGCTTTCCGGACATTTCTGGTAATTATTTACCAGCAATTGACCCAAAATGCCGGCAAAATTCGTGAAAAGATACTGGTCTACGGCATAGAACCCAAAAGCGTTTCCATAGGTGCACTGCTGACATCTGCCGTTTTTGACGAATACTTGCTGATGGGCTTCATTTCGCCCGATCCTTCCATGAAAAATGCACGAATATCCGGATTTGATGTTTTTTCGCTGGAGGGCATCGAAGATGTGCTGGAAGATTTGGCCATCAACGCCATTATTTTCCCGACACGCAATCTGGTGAAAAAAAGCCAGACAGATTTAGTGCAGATTTGTTTGAACAACAAGATCAAAATGCTCGTTACACCGTCTATCGAAGAATTGGGCGCAGGGAAAGTTTCCCGCAGCAAGATCAAGGAAATTCAGATTGAAGACCTGTTGGACAGGGAAGAAATTCAAATCAATCTGAAAGAAATTGGCTTGATGATAAACGGGAAGACCATCCTGATTTCAGGCGCAGCCGGTTCTATAGGAAGCGAATTAGTCCGGCAGCTCGCCCGTTTTCGCGTAAACAAGCTGATTCTCTTCGACATGGCCGAATCGCCACTGCACGACATGTCGCTGGAATTGCAGGACAAATTTCCTTATCTGTCGTTTGTTTGCGTCATTGGCGACGTTCGTTCGCCCTACCGAGTCGATTACGTATTTCGCAATCATCACCCCGAAATTGTTTTTCATGCCGCCGCCTACAAGCATGTCCCGCTAATGGAGATGAACCCGTGCGAAGCCGTGATGGTCAATGTACAAGGCACCCGAAACATGGTGGATTTTTCGGTGAAATACAAAGTCGAAAAGTTCGTCATGATTTCTACCGACAAAGCAGTGAATCCAACCAATATCATGGGCGCATCGAAACGAATTGCCGAAATGTATGCGCAGTGTCTTGATAAGGCTATTCAAGACCGTGTAGTAGAAGGTATTACCCGATTTGCAACTACCCGATTTGGAAATGTACTTGGATCGAACGGTTCGGTTATCCCACGCTTCCGCTCACAAATCAGCGCCGGCGGCCCACTCACGGTCACGCACCCCGAAATTATCCGCTACTTCATGACAATTCCAGAAGCCTGCCGTCTCGTGCTGGAGGCTGCATTTATCGGACACGGCGGGGAAATATTCGTTTTCGACATGGGAGACCCCGTAAAAATTGCCGATTTAGCCAAACGAATGATTGAACTCGCAGGATTCGAACCCGACATAGATATTCCTATTGTTTACACCGGTTTGCGCCCAGGCGAAAAGCTCTATGAGGAATTACTCAATAATGAAGAACACTCCATTCCTACTTCCCATAAAAAAATCATGATTGCCAAAGTGCGGGAATACGAATACAGGGAAATCATAAATAAACTTAACATGCTGATACAGAAAGCGCAAGCAGTTGATATAGTTTCTACCGTAAAAATGATGAAAGAGATTGTACCAGAATTTATCAGTCAAAATTCTGTGTTTGAGAAATATGACGTAAATAATTGAGAATTGTTAAGATAATTGCATGATAAATGTCTAAAAAAATATTAATAGAAAATAAAGAAGCAAAAATAAAAATATTGATTTGTTGCCATAAGCCATGGCAATTGCCCAAAAGCGATATTTTCTTTCCCATTCAATCAGGGAAAGCTATTTCTGGAATTAACCTTGAAATGCAGGGAGACGATACAGGCGATAACATAAGCCATAAAAATGTGGTATTCGGCGAATTTACAGCCTGGTATTGGGCATGGAAAAACATAAAAACAATATACCCAAATATTGAGTATATCGGGCTGGCACATTATCGACGGTTTTTTGCATTGAATGAGCCTTATACAATGTATCCAACAATAGGTACACCCGTCCCTAAATTAAAAAATTATGACAAATTGATAATAAAAAAACTTGACAATAGCGACATAATACTTCTAAAACCAACCTCTTTCGTGTGTAATCTGAAAGAACATTATATCCAGTCTCATCATGAATCCGATTATTTTCACATGAAAAATTGTATACATGAACTGTGTCCAGAGTACGACGAATCGTTTCTACAAGTTTTTGAGAATAATAACACACTGTCACTCTTTTGTATGTTTATTTCAAGGTATGATTTTTTTAATAAGTATTTTGAATGGCTTTTTCCGCTATTACTTGAAGTCGAAAAAAGAATAAACATTTCCGATTATAATATGTATCAAAGTCGCGTTCTGGCATTTTTAGCTGAACGCTTATTGAATGTCTACGTTTATCATCATAAATTAAAAGTGGTATATGAGCCTGTATATTTGATAAAAAAGGAAAAGAATGTACTAAAGCGAATGATAAAATTAATTCTGAATGGAAGACATGGAATAGTAAGATATGGAATAAAAGAAATAAAAAAAAGAATCAACGGTTTAGAAATTGTTAAAAAATAATTTATTAATTATTTTGACATTATCTACTTCCAAACAGTCGTAATGATTTCGTTTCGGATGGATCCTGTGGCTGAAACGAATCAAAACCTACAACACTTTCTTTACGCTAATCTATTCTATTTTCAGACATATACCTAATATAGGCGTACCCGATTGTAACAAGTTGCCAATCACGAAAGATGACTTTGTTTGCACAATTTGTACTTATTTTTTGTATCTTTGCAAAAATTATTAAAATTAATTTCAATACCAAATAATATTATGGCAGAAAAATTCGGAAAGACCTGGTGGGGTGAACACTGGCTCAAATCGCTTGAAAATGTGGATTATGACAATCGTTTGCCGCGCGGGGCTTCGTATGCGCGCAGCGGACATGTG
>JAITHZ010000338.1 GCA_031279795.1 Bacteroidales bacterium | reverse complement strand
ACGAACGCATACCAGCAAAATCGATATCGCCGCCATAAAACAATTCGCAGTTGTATCCATTGTCTATCAATGTTTTAGGTATTGATGGCAGTGATTGAGTTTTGTTGGGATACTTCATGATGGATGTCATAGCTTGCGCTGGATAGCCGCTCAGAATGGAGACTAATCCCCTGTCGGTGCGGAAGCTGTTGGCATAAAACTGGCTGAACAAAATGCCGTCTGCGGCGAATGCCTTCATGTTGGGCGTCACATCTTTTACGCCACCCAACGGCTCAATTACTGTTGCTCCAAAACTTTCCAGCACAAAAAGGAGAATGTTCGGACGCTGCATGGTTAGCAGTTGCGGGATGCTGTCGGCAAGTTGGTTACGGTCTGAAAGCTGTTGCAGAACGGCCTCCGTTTCGGTGTCGGGAAAATAGTGAAACTGAGTGGAAAAGTGTGTCAGTTTCATCAGCGAATATCCAAAATTGAAAAACGTATTAACAGCGGCCTGGTTATAATTCGCGTTTGAACTGAAATAAGCATGCCCAGTGTTCATGGTTGACGTGGTAATGCCGCCCCGTATGGGAATGAATAACGTTCCGAGCAGTAGCAAGAATGCCATCGCCGGAAGCATGCTGCCTTTGAGTGGGTTGAACTTGCGGATTTCTGTAAAAATCAGTCTTCTGTAACCAACGAATGTTAACAGAAAACAAAGAGACATTCCAGCAATCCCCAGCACGATTTCCATTGAGGAAATGCTGGCAAAAACGTCCTTCATGTTATCCATGTAAATAAAAACCGTTCGGTCGAGGCGAGTTCCCCAGTAACCGAAAAGGGCGGCATCGGCAACGATCAGTATGGCCAAAAACAGGCAAATAAACAAAAAATAAACATTAGCCGACAGTGTTATAATGTTGTTTTTTTTCAAAAAAAATGAAGCAAGAATCAATATTCCGGGGAATACCGACAAATAACCTGCTGCCGACAAATCCATTGACAGGCCGTGCCAAAGAATTGCGCACCATCCGTCCAACCCTGCGCTGCTGTAAATGTCAATGCGATAAAATAGAAACAAGATTTTCGCAAACAGGAAAAGAAAAATGAAATAAACATAAATCAATAAAAATGTAAGAATGCGTTTTTTCATCAGATTGTTCGAAAGAGATGTTTCTAATTTTCAATTCCCAGCGCAAGGCACATGATAGCTTGCCTCGTATAGAGTCCGTTTTTGGCTTGTTGAAAATAGTAGGCCTTGGGGTTGCTGTCCACATCGTAGGCAATTTCCGTAACACGTGGAAGTGGGTGCAGGACGCGTAAATTCGGTTTAGAGTTTTCCAGCATTTTGTTGCGCAGAGTATAAACATTTTTTACCCGCTCATAATCCATTAAATCAGAAAAACGTTCTTTTTGCACGCGCGTCATGTAAAGGATATCGCTTTGATTGATAACGTCTTCCGAAAAGTCGCGATGTTCATGAAAACGAATGCCGGATTTCTGGCAAAACGTTTTGTATGACGCAGGCATATCCAGCTCTTCAGGCGCAATAAAGTGAAATACAGGGTTGAAATGCGACAGCGCCATGAGCAGCGAATGTACTGTCCTTCCGTATTTCAGGTCGCCAACCATGGCAATTTCGATATCGTTGATTCGTCCTTGTGTCTTGAAAATTGAATACAAGTCGAGCATTGTCTGCGACGGGTGTTGATTGCTACCATCGCCGGCATTGATAATTGGAACTGAACAAACCTCTGAAGCATATCTGGCCGCGCCATCAAGGTAATGACGCATGACAATCAAATCGGCGTAATTGCTTACCATAATAATGGTATCTTTCAGTGTTTCACCTTTGACAGAACTGGAGGTTGATGCGTCAGAAAATCCGATAACACGTCCGCCCAGACGGTTTACAGCTGTCTCGAAACTTAGTCTGGTGCGTGTGGATGGTTCAAAAAACAGTGTCGCTACTACTTTCCCTTCCAGCAGGCGCTGGTTGGGATTCTTCTCGAACTGCTCAATTTTTTTCAACACATGTCGAATTTCCTCTTTTGAATAATCCGTGATGGATACTAAACTTCTATTTTTCATAATGAACTATTTTTCTTTAACCCAATTTGCGGAACCTTGTTTTTTCGAGTTCCCTTAACAAACCTGCACAGGCATCTTCCAGTATGTCAAGCACTTGATCAAACCCTGCGGAACCGCCGTAATAAGGGTCAGGTACTTGGTGGGCAACAATTTGTTGGCAAAAATCCGTTATGCGGCCAATCTTTTGCTGCGCGCTGGAATCGGGCGCCAACTCCTGCAACATGCGAATATTGCTGCTGTCCATACCCAGTATCATGTCGAAACGTTCAAAATCAGCCACTTTCACTGGGCGCGACAAACTGTCGAGAAGATATCCGCGCCGTCGAGCATGAGTATACATTCGTCTATCGGGCAAATCGCCTTCATGCCAATCGGAAAGGCCGGCGGAATCAATGAAGAAATCATTTTCCCGTCCAGCTTCCTTCACCTGATGTTTCATGATGCTTTCTGCCGCCGGAGAACGGCAAATATTTCCCAGACAAACAAACAGAATTTTCGTTTTCATCTTATCGCGCAATCAGTAAAAAATAATTCTTTTTCCCCTTTTGGGCTAATATGTATTTTCCGTTCAAAAGTGAAGATGTATCAATCCATTCTTCGAAATGTATTAATTTCTCTTTATTAACAGATACGCCTCCTCCTTGTGTAAGTTTTCGCATTTCACCTTTTGAGGGAAAAACCGGCGCTTTGTCAACGAGTAAATCAACGGCTTTGATGCCGTCAACCAGACAACTGCGCGAAATTTCAAACTGTGGAACCCCATCAAATACAGCCAGCAGTGTGTCTTCATCCAAGCGTTTCAATGTTTCGGATGTAGCGTTTCCAAACAGTATGTTCGATGCTTCGGTGGC
>JAITHZ010000304.1 GCA_031279795.1 Bacteroidales bacterium | reverse complement strand
TGTTTGATTTTGCGACAGTAATGTTTGCGCTATGTTTTTCATAAATAACTATATATCAATAGTAAAAGCGCTCCCACTTCTGGAGTTCTGACACTAAACCACTCATCACTAATAAAGTGCCGTTCCTGCTGGACTTGGTACGCGACAAGCGTTAATCACTCACCACTCATCACTAATAAAGTGCCGTTCCTAACGGGACTTGGTATGCGACAAGCATTAATCACTCATCACTAAACCACTCATCACTAATAAAGTGCGCTCACAGCAAGCTTTTGGGTTTTACTTTATCTGCAGGTTGAAATTTTTCGGGAATGACGGGGCGTCGCGGCGTATGTGGTTTCTGGATTTCCGGTTTTGGAGATGCTGCCGGAGTGACCGTTTTTGTGGAATCGGCAGGTACGGCTGTATGGAAACGCCACAGCCGGATGCTGTCGATGAAGATTCTTGGCTGGTGTCGACCGATAAAGAAAAATGCCGAAACAGAAGCAAGGTTGAGTGTTCCCGAAGCAAGTTCCACAGCAAATGTTCCGTTTTTGATATTTTTCGAAGCAACGGTGGATGAATCGTTTGCAAAACTGACACGCAACAAGGCTTGCGAAGTGTCCAGCGATGCAGAATCAGCCGAGATGCCCGACACATGCCCAGTCAGTCGGAAAACGTCGCCGACATGGAAAGTGGTATCGGCAGCAATAACCATCATTAGTTCCCGTTGCAGAGCAGGCAGGAAAGTCCAGCGTTCCTGCCTGTTCCAGATGTTCACGCTGTCGCCGGTCGGTATGGCTGTCAGCAGGTTTAGCCTTTCTTCGAGCGTGTTTTTTTCGTCGGATAATTTTAACAAAATTCGGTCATACATTTTTTTGTACAGTTCGGTATGCAGTCCGTACCAATAGAGCGACGTATCAAGCTGTTGTCTGTTAATGCCGTGTTTCTGCAAAACAGCCTCGTACAGCATGTCTTTTCTGTCGCTGCTGTTGTAATTCCGCGTGTTCGACTGGATATACGCATCGGCTAAGTGAATGTCTGTCAGCAAATCTACCATCGCATCCTGGCCGATTGCCCACGAAGGAACGCTTTCATTTCTACTGCAGGAACAAAAACCGACCAGCATACACAATACCATTGTAACGTTACGCATTGCTTTTTGTTTCTTCGGATTTCGACACCAAATGTTTCCGTTCGAAGATGAGCAAAGCTCCAACTCCTACAGACACTGCGGCGTCGGCAATGTTGAAGATAAAGCGGAAGAAAACAAAATCGCCTCCGCCCCAAAAAGGCACCCAATCGGGCAGCTTTTCGATTTCGATTAACGGAAAATAAAACATGTCAACCACTTTCCCGTGTAAAAACGGGGCATATCCTCCATCGGAAGGAAATAGCTCGGCTACCGACGATGGCAAGCTTTCACTGAAAATGATTCCGTAAAATGCACTGTCCAGGATATTTCCCAGCGCGCCGGCCAGAATCAGCGAAAGGCAGACAACGAAGCCTGCATTTACACCTTGTTTAATTATCGAAATCAAGTAATAACCAATGAGAACGACGGCCACAATTCGGAAAAGCGAGAGGAACAGTTTACCTATCACTTCTATTCCGAATGCCATTCCTGCGTTTTCTACAAATCGGAGAATAAACCACGATGTTATTTTAACGTCTTCGTACAGTACCAGGTTTGTTTTTATCCAGATTTTCAATATCTGGTCGCACAACAAGACGAAAAAGATAACGAGCAAGGCTATTTTTCCATTCGACAGTTTCGTCATAAATTATTTTTGGCTGTTTTTGGCGTCAATACTCAATGTAGCGTGCGGTACGGCGCGTAATCTTTCCTTCGGTATTAACTGGCCAGTTTCACGGCAAATGCCATAAGTTTTATTTTCAATACGAACCAGCGCCGACTGGAGATGCTGAATAAAGCTCATCTGTCGTTGTGCCATCCTGCCAGCTTCTTCTTTTGACAGGGTAGCTGCGCCTTCTTCCAGCACCTTGAAGGTGGGAGAAGTATCCGAAACATCATTTCCGTCGGAATTCATAATGGACGATTTAAGCAATTCATAATCTTTTTTTGCTCGGTCTAATTTATCCTTGATAATTTCGCGAAATTCTTCCAATTCCGCGTCAGAATACCTGTTTTTCTTTCCCATGATATTTTGCAAATTATAAATAATCTGGTTATATGCTATTGGCAGATCAGATGCCAGATAACGCCAAACTTGTCTTTTACAGATCCAAACAGCGGGCTGTAAAACGTTTGAGCAAGTTCCATTAACACTTCGCCGTCTTCCTTCAATCTGTCGAAAGTTTTGCGGATTTCTTCCTGCTCAGTCATCGGAACAGAAAGCGAAACCATCTCTCCGGAGATTACCCCTTCCGTAGTGTCGCCAATCCACACCTTTGTGCCGTTGACAGTCATTTCGGCATGCATGACATAATTGTCGGTATCATGCGAAAAATGCTGTTTCATTTCTTCCGGCATGTCTTTGAAATAAGATACTTGTTTGTCTTTAACCTCGAAAACAGTTTCATAAAAGGCAATAGCATCATTCGCCTGTCCTGAAAAATTGACAAATGGAATAATCATGATTCTTAATAATTTAAGTTTAACATTTAATTTTGCTACTTGAATAGCGCGCAAAAGTACGCAAAAAAGTAACGCAAGCGTCAAATATTACAAAATATTATTCGTTTTTTAGATATAATATTCAGCTGCATCCAAAATTCCGGCTTTCAATGCATATTTTGTAGCTTCATATATATTGTTCACATTCAATTTTCTGAAAATATTTTTTCGGTGAGTTGTCACTGTATGAATACTCAAAAAACGTTCTGCGGCGATTTCTTTGGTATTTTTTCCTTGAGCAATCGCTTTCAGAATTTCCCGTTCGGTACTTGTCAATTTTTCACGTATTTCGGGTTCTGTTTTTTTCTGCATCAACAGCTGACTTATCCGTGCGCATAGAAAATGTTTCCGGTTCAATGCAGCATAGAGCGCTTTGTTGATTTCTCCTTTCGAACAATCTTTCAGCAAGATGTTGAATGATTCGATGAAATGAACTTGCCGGATAAATTCGTTGGTCAGTTCGTCGGAAAAAAGCAGAAATACCGTTTCGGGAAAACGTTGGCGAATAATCAGCAATTCCTCGACGCTGGCAAAGTCAAACAGCGCGTAGTCCAGTACAACCAGCGAATGGCTTTCGCGGACTAATGCCTGCAGCAATCCTTTTTTGTCTTTCGCTTCCGATATTCCGGCGCCTGGGTGTATGCACTGAATCAGGGCGTGCATTCCTGCGGAAGTAATATCCTGGTTATCAGCAATAACAATTGTGTTTATCAGAAAAGCGCTATCCATACAAACTCTGTTTTAGGTCGTCCAGCAGTTCATCGGGGTTTTCCAGCCCGACGGAAAGCCGTATGGTTGTTGGGCTTATGTTCATTTTTTTTCGTTCTTCGGCCGGAAATGTTCCGTAAATGGTACTTTCCGGATGGATAGCCAGCGATTTGTTGTCAAAGAGGTTCGTTGCTCGTTTTATCAGCTTCAGTCTGTTCAGGAAAGCGAAACAGTGTTCGCGCGATGGCAAGTCGAATGTCAGCATGGCTCCAGGGTAAGCGCCGAATTGTGCATTGCTCGTTTTATAGTGCGGATTGTCGGGTAGTCCGGGGTAATTTACCGACACTATTTCCTTACATTCAGACAGTTCCTCTGCCAGTTTCAGGCAAGAGGCAGCTGCGCGGAAAAACCGCAGAGACAGCGTTTCCAGTCCGGATGTTTGCTGGCTGGCCACTTGCGGCGTCATGTATGCGCCAAGATTCCGGTGAATTTCCTTTTTCATTTTGACAGTAAACGCCAGTTTGCCAAACTTTTCAGCCAAACTGCGCAGTTTCTTCGACTTTTGCCAGTCGTAAGTACCATAATCAACAATCAGTCCTCCAACGCTGGTTGCTCCACCGGAAATATATTTAGTGCTGGAAACCAGTTCAATGTCCACGCCAAACTGTTTCGCATCGAATGCGCAAAACGGCACGACGGTTGTATCGGCAATCAGAGGCACGCCCATTTCCCGTGCAACGGCAGAAAGTTTTTTTAAATCAACAATTTCTAATTGCGGGTTGGTAATAATTTCCAGAAAAAGGGCGCAGGTATTGCTGTCGATGCAAGATTTTACTTCTGTCGGGTTGTTCATGTCACAAAAACGGGCTTCCACGTCAAAATCTCGCAACGTTGAATTGAGAAATGAATATGTATTTCCGAACAAATGGCGTGATGTGACAATGTTTGCACCGGCAAAGGCCAGTGCAATAAATGTATTGGAAATGGCGGCCATACCCGAATTAAGGGCAGTTACGCTACCAGCGCCGGTAATGTTGCGCACACGGTTTTCGAAATACAGCACCGTAGGATTTGAAATGCGGGAATAAGTAGGAGCGGCACTCTGCCCGACAAAGGCCGATTCAATGGCTTCAGCCGATTCAAATTCAAAGGCAACACTCGTATAAACAGGCATTTGCAATGCATTGTATGCGTCCTTTAGCGGAAATGCTGTTTGATACAGTTTGCTTTCATATTCGTTTTTCATCTTGTTATAATTATTTTTCAACTGCAAAAGTAGTAACTATTTGCAAGAAAATACAATTATTTTTGTTTTTATTCTGCAAAAATCCGGCACGAATTAGGAATTAGGAATTCCTAATTCCTAATTCTTAATTCTTAATTCCTAATTGAATAATCGGTATAGTGGAAAAAAGTTGGTATCAGGAATATTTTCTCCAAATTTTTCGTGTACTAAATCGTTGTAAGCCGGTTGGTTTGCGATCCATTTCCAGACCTTGAATGTAGCCCGCTCATGCGAAAAGCGCGACTTGAACAGGAACAGGCCATCCTCCCGACCGCCATATCCGCCGCCCAGATGCAAATATTTCAGACCCATGCGGCAGCCCAGTCCGCGCGCATGGTCGATTAGCGACTTTAAGGGCGAGAGCGGCAGAAACTCGTCGGGAACAGCCCCCAGATGATATTGCATAAATTGCCGACAACAGGTAAACAGCGCGCCGCCAACGACGGTATTTCCATATTGCGCAAACAGGATCAGCGGCTGGAAATCGGCAGCATCCATCAGACGCTGAAAATAGGCGTCCGAGAAATAATAAAAATCATCGGCCTGTAATCTGTCCATTGTTTTGCGATACATATTAATAAAGGTATCCAGTTCGCTTTTGTGGGCAACCCTGACCTTTAACCGGCTATTTTTCAGCTGATAAACCAGCGAACGGCTGTATTGGGCAAGTTGCGCCTGTTCGGGCTGCGCGAGGTTCAGGTAGACCGTCTGGCCGATTTTTTCCACAGCGCCCATTCCGTCGGGAAAGTCGCCGCTCGCCGGAATGAGCGGGTGCAAGCGCGTAAAAATTGAAACAATGTTGTGTTCATTGCAGTATTTTACCATTTCGCTGTAAAAAAACTTCTTTGTAAAGTCCTTAATATCATTCTTATAGGGAACTAACCCTGCATAACCGTACACAGAAATTGCATCTTTGTAGCAAGAATTTTTAATTTTTCGTACCACAATTGGAAAAAACAGCTTATCTTTGCTGCCGGAAAAAACAAGCATGACCGGCGTTTCCCCTTCGTTTAGCTTGTGGTATTCCAGCGTATGATACGCATCGTAGCAGGTTGCCGACGCCAGCGCTTCCTTCCAGCGCGAAGATTCGGAGACGGAAATAATGGCAGTTGTCATATTTTTATAAGTTCTTTATCGTTTGTTTCGGTTTGATTTCTATTTATTGCCATAAATGCAAAAAAAAATTAAATAGAGAACAAAATCCGATTATTTGGAAAATTTTGCTGCAAACATAAATATTTTTTATATCTTTGCCCCGATTTTCCGACAAGAAAATTAGAATTTAGATTCTTTATGTTTTGGCTATATATTGAGAATGAATAAAATGTTTTTAATTAATTAATTTTTTAATTTCAAAAAAGAAGAAAATGAAAACACGTAAACATTTGCTTGCTTTATTTTTTGTGATTATTCCGCTCTTTGCCTTCGGGCAGGCAGATCCCAGCGGAAAAGTAGTGTTGAACAAATTCTGGGACAACTGGTTCTTTTCCATAGGTGGTGGCGCCCAGTATTTTGTTGGTGATGGTATTAATGCGGACGGTGCAAAGGCCTTCGATACCGACAGGCTTTCCTATCCGTTTTTAAGCGTTTCTTTGGGTAAAATGTTCACCCCTGTTATTGGGTTGAGAGTACAGGGATATGGCAACCCTGGAATTGGAACGGCGTTGGTGGATTCCTGGGGAGTAAAAAATGGAGACAAAACGGAATACAACGAGCTGAAGTATTTTGGCGTGCGTGGCGACGTG
>JAITHZ010000271.1 GCA_031279795.1 Bacteroidales bacterium | reverse complement strand
AAAAATGACATAAACAAGTATTTATGCCATTTTTTTGCTGAGTTTTTTGACAGACTACCTAATATCAGAGGAGTTAGGGTTTAATTTTTGAATATATTTATCCATATTGTATCTATATTTTATCTGTAATCTCGACTGCAAAGATACAAAATATTTATATTATATCCGCATTGTATCTGAAAAATTATTTTTCGTCCATATAATATTGGTCAAGAAAACGTCTCGTAAAGTGAGGCATTTCTTTATTTAGCATATACATTTCTTTTGATTCTCCACAAAATTCCCTTATCATTGGGTGTTGCATTGTTAATTCTGTTACTTCAACAAACCTGCTTATTAACTTTCATAAACCGTCTGGTTTTTGAAACTTTTTTTTGTGCGGAAAACAGGAAAACTCCGCTTCACATTCCTTTATCAGAAATACAAAGCGGAGGCAATTCCGCAGCCTGCCAATAAACGACAGACTTTGTTCAAAAATTCTATCTGAGAGGGTTAAGTAGTTGTCATGCAAACATCTGCCCCTCCGCCCGTACGGGTTTTAGCCGGGCATTCATTAGTCTACTGCCTGCTGGAGTTTTTGCACATAAACAGCGTGTACTTTTTGCTTCCTTTTTTCGATCGACGGCTTGGTAAACGCCTGTCTCTCACGAAGTTCTTTTGTAACGCCGGTTTTCTCAAACTTTCTCTTAAATTTTTTCAGGGCTTTTTCGATGTTTTCCCCTTCCTTGACTGGAACAATAATCATAATGTTTTTTGACTGTTTATTTTTAATTATTATTTAAATCTATCTCAAAACTGCTTTTCGGCTTGCAAAGATAGTGTAAAGTTTTTAATTATTTACCAAACTAAATTATTTTTTTCGTACAATTCTCAATTTTATTCGTACTTTTGTGCTCAGAACTGAATTAGATATGGATACTTTGGTCATTAAACAACGAGAATTGGATAAACGCTACCTGCAAATGGCGGCGATCTGGGCTGAAAATTCCTATTGCCGGCGCAGGCAGGTAGGCGCGCTCATCGTTAAGGACAAGATGATTATTTCCGACGGTTATAACGGTACTCCCTCCGGTTTTGAAAATCAGTGCGAAGACGAAAGCGGGGCGACCAAATCGTATGTACTTCACGCCGAGGCCAATGCCATCACAAAGATCGCCTGCTCCAATAACAACAGCAATGGGGCTACTCTCTATGTTACGGCTTCTCCCTGCATCGAATGCGCGAAACTGATTATCCAGGCAGGCATCAAGCGCGTAGTATATTCCGAACAGTACCGGCTGACGGAAGGCATCGAACTTTTGCAACAAGCAAATATCGAAACAGTATATATAGGCAATGTGGAATGAAAACCTCCAAGATGACAGGATGGATGATTATTGCCATCGCAATCTCTTTAATCGCAGGTATTATTATTGGTAATTTTGTGTCGGGACGTTCGTTCGGACGGAAACTCTTTTTGAGTCCCACCAACAAAATCAATGTCATTCTTGATATTATCAATCAGGATTATGTGGATCCGGTGAATATGAAAGAAATGACCGAAAGCGCTATCCGAAATATTATCGGCGAACTCGATCCTCATTCCAATTATATTCCCGAAAGCGAATTACAAGACGTCAACGACGATATGGACGGCCATTTCGGAGGCATCGGCGTAGATTTTTTCCTGTATAAAGATACCGTTGTGGTGATGAATCTGATACACGGCGGGCCGTCGTCGCAGGCGGGACTATTGCCCGGCGACCGGATTGTTACCGTCAATCAAACGCCTTTTACAGGCCAGGATATTACGGAAGAAAAAATCATCAAAGTCATGCGCGGTCCCGCCGGTTCGTCGGTCAGTTTGGGCATCCGGCGCAATTTTTCCGACAGTCTGCTGGAATATACTATCCAGCGCGACGCTATTTTAACTCCCTCGATTGGAGCTGCTTACGAAGTGGAAAAGGGTATCGGCTTTATCAAGATCCAGGATAAATTCAGTCATACGACTTACGACGAATTTGTGCAAGCCATGACTCAAATGGTTGCGCAGGGCTGCCAATCGTTTATCATTGATTTGCGCTCCAACAGCGGCGGCGCCTATGAGGCCGCCATTCGGATCATCAACGAGTTTTTACCGGCCGGCCGGATGATCGTCTATTCCGAAGGAAAATCTTTTCCGCGTAACGAATCGGTTTCCGACGGGAGCGGCAATCTGCCTGATAATCCGGTGATTATTCTCATCGACCAGCTTTCGGCCTCGGCCAGCGAAATTGTGGCCGGAGCAATTCAGGACAACGACCGAGGATTGATTATCGGCCGCCGTTCGTATGGAAAAGGACTGGTACAGAACCAGATCGACCTGTCTGACGGATCGGCCGTTCGCTTGACGGTAGCCCGCTACTACACACCATCGGGACGGAATATTCAACGAAAATACGAGCTGGGAAAGTCCGCCGCATACAACCAGGAATGGATGAAACAATTCAACAACGGCGAAAGTTTTTATCCCGACAGCGTTAAAGTAGATACCATCGAAGCCTATAAAACCCTGCACGGCCGCACAGTGTATGGTAGCAGCGGCATCATGCCGGATATTTTTATCCCGGCGGATACGGCGTATCTTTCCAATTACTACATACAGTTGGAAAATAAGCAGATTTTCACGCAATTTGCCTTTGAATATTCCGACAGGAATCGAAGCGTTTTAAGCCAGTTCAAGGATTTTACGTCGATGCTCGACCATTTGAAAACGCAAATCGTTCTGAGCGACATTGTCCGTTATGCAGAAGAACAGGGAGTGAAGAAACGAACCTCCCAAATCCGGCGTTCCACGAATCAGATCCTGGCGACAACCTATGCCTGCATCATCAGCAATTTTTTTGGAAACAATGCTTTTTATCAAGTGTACCTTTATCGTGATCCGGTAATTGCACGGGCCGTACAGGCGATCCGGAATGGGGAGGCCACGCCGGATGCCGTGGCGGGTATGCGGTATAAGCCCTAAGATTTGTATTTTGCAGCCAAAAACTGTATCTTTGCTTTCTGAAAAATCTTAATAATAAGGAGGTAACACAATGGCAGCCATCAGAAAAATGCCCATCGGCATACAGGATTTTGAGAAACTGCGTACAGGCGGCAACCTGTATGTAGATAAAACAATGTACATTGAAACACTGCTCAGTATTGATGCGCCCTACTTTTTGGGTCGCCCGCGCAGATTTGGCAAAAGTCTGTTTTTATCTACCTTAAAATACTATTTTCAAGGCAGAAAAGACCTTTTTGAGGGTTTGTATATTTCCACTGTCGAAAAAGAATGGGCGGAATATCCTGTAATTTATATTACATTCAACAAAGCGGAATATCAAGATGCGGATGCACTTAAGGTGGTGCTTGACGCAACGCTCAATGAGTACGAAAAACAGTGGAAAATAGTTGATAAATGTTCGATGCTTTCTGTGCGTTTTGATCAATTAATTAAGACAGCATATCAAAAATCGGGACGAAAAGTGGTCATTTTGATAGATGAATACGACAAGCCGTTGCTCAGTTCGATGCAGGACGAAGCCCTGAATGATAAAATCCGAAGCGAATTGAAAGGTTTTTATTCTGTTTTGAAGGCAGCCGATGAATCCCTGAAATTTGTTTTTCTTACAGGGGTAACCAAGTTCTCGAAAGTGAGCATTTTCAGCGACTTAAACCGCTTGAATGACATCAGTATGCTGAACAACTATTCAGGTATTTGCGGCATCTCGGAAAGGGAACTGTTGCGGGATTTTCAACCTGAAATTCAGGCATTAGCCGAAAAGCAGCAATTGGATT
>JAITHZ010000178.1 GCA_031279795.1 Bacteroidales bacterium | reverse complement strand
AAGGTGTTACTAACAAGAGGTTGTCTTAAACGAATATGAGTGGTAGATGGATTTCGCCGTTATTGGTAATCTCCGCATTCCGAAAGTTTTTTGAGGCAACCCCTTGTTTATGATGGTTTTGCATTTTGATAGAAATAGATAAAATATACAAATTCTAAAATACATGAAAAAGATATTTTTTTCTTTAATTTTAATGCTGTTTTTTTTCATCAATTCCTATTCCTTTGTTATTGATACGATTGCTGTTCCCAGCAGAGCCAATGGAATAAGTGTAAATGTACTCGTTATTCTTCCGCAGGACAGCAATATCCAGAAATTTCCGGTGGTTTACCTTCTGCATGGTTATACTGGCAATGAAACCGACTGGTTGACGAAAAAGAAAGAACTGCCTGAAGTTGCCGACAAAAAAAGAATCATCATTGTTTGTCCCGATGGGAAAAACAGCTGGTATCTGGATAGTCCGCTAAAGAAAGACAATCAGTATGAGACATTTATATCACAGGAATTGGTGGAATATATTGACAAACATTACCCGACTATTCCCGATCGGCGACAACGGGCAATAACAGGGTTGAGTATGGGAGGACATGGAGCGCTGTACAATGCATTCCGGCATCCTGATGTTTTTGGTGCAGCAGGCAGTATGAGCGGAGCCATTGATACAAAGAGGCAAAATGCAAATTTTGGGCTTGCATTGCTTCTGAAAACGATGACCGCCGAAAAAAAAGACTGGGGCGAACATTCTGTTATTTATCAACTAAAAAATCTGAAAAATAATCAGCTGGCAATTATTGTAGATTGTGGTATTAACGATTTCTGTTTTCCGCTGAATGAAACGCTTCACAAGACGCTGGTAGAAAAAGGAATTGACCACGATTATACAGTTCGCCCCGGCGAACATACATGGGAGTATTGGAGCAATTCGCTTGATTATCATATCCTTTTCTTTTGCAAATATTTCTCATCATTTTAATTCTGTTTTTGAGGAAAAACTGGGAACGGTTATGGACAATAAATCTCAATCAACGTACTGGAAACTGGCAGCAATCTTGTTCATCCCGTTAGTATTGATTACCATTTACTCCATTTATGATAAAGAGTTGACTGTTGGAGAATTAACCTTTCAAAAAGCAAGGATTGGCAGTTATTTTAGGCAGAGTGAAATACGGGACTTTTATGCCGCCCCCATAGCCGAAGAAACGTCTGTGGTTTATGATACAGCTTCGCAACGGATACTTTTTTTCGGAGATTCCATGCTCGAAGGACTTAGTCGGCGCATGAAACAGTATGCAGCCGAAAACGGGCACGAATTACTGAACGTTATCTGGTACAGTTCGTCCACGTTGATTTGGTCACAGCATGAGGATACACTGGCGCATTTCATCCGCACGTTTCGTCCGACTTACATTATGACATGCTTAGGCGGTAACGAGCTGTTCATACGGGATTTAGACAGGCGAGATGCTGCTATCAAGACAATTCTCGGTGTCACAGGCGAAATTCCGTCTATCTGGATTGGTCCGCCAAACTGGAAAGCCGATACGGGTATCAATGAACTCATGGAAAAAAACATTGGAACACACCGTTTTTTCCCGTCTAAGCGATTGACATTTCAGCGGGGAACCGACGGAGCGCATCCGACCTATGCTTCGGCAGCGTCCTGGATGGACAGCATTGCCTGCTGGATGAACGACAGCACCCTGTACCGGATACGCATGAAATTCCCAACCGATAATACGCGCAAAAAAGGAGAAACAGTATTATTGAGTCCTTTGAAATAATTATTAATATGGATGACTTTTACCTGATCAAAGACGGCCTTGTTGCACTGTTTTCCCGCAATTCGGGCGAACCGCTTCTGTTTACTTCCGGCACGTTTTGGGTATTGTTTATTTTATTTATAGCGGTATATGCCTTCATTTACAGTCGCAAAACGCAAATGATGGCGTATGTTGCCGCATTCAGTCTTTTCTTTTATTTTCAGAATAATGGTTTTGTATTTTTGTTGTTGCCGACAACGGCTTTTTACGATTTTCTGATAGCAAGAAGAATGGCCCGCTGCTGCGATAAACGCAGACAAAAATGCTGGTTACTTTTTTCAGTCAGTTTGAGTATCGGAATATTATGCTATTTCAAATATACCAATTTTTTCATTTTAACTTGGAGTCAGCTTTTCTCTGGGAATTTTGCCCCAAAGGATATTTTTCTTCCGGTGGGTATTTCATTCTATACGTTTCAAACGATCAGCTATATGGTTGATGTTTATCGGGGGAAAATCGAACCTGCCAGTTCATTTCTGCAATATCTTTTTTATGTGTCTTTTTTTCCATTGATTCTGGCAGGCCCTATCATGCGGGCGAGCAACTTTTTCCCACAAATCAAAGAAAACCGGAAAGTATCTTCAGAAATGATTTACGGCGGCTTGTGGCTGATTATTCTTGGTATAGTTAAAAAAGCTGTTTTTGCCGATTACATTGCCCAGTACAATAATTGGGTTTTTGACGCTCCACTGAGCTATTCGGGGTATGAAGGACTGATGGCCGTAATTGGATATACAGCGCAAATTTATTGTGACTTTTCAGGCTACAGCGATATCAGC
>JAITHZ010000180.1 GCA_031279795.1 Bacteroidales bacterium | reverse complement strand
ATATACGGGCCGTATCAACGCCGAGCAAACCGTTAAGCCTTGGTTGAAAGTAGGAACCAACACTTCGTTCACCCGTACTGAATCGCAAATCTTCAATGATGATGGGGTTTACGATCGTGCACGGACTGCCAGTCCAACATTGGCAGTTACGGATACGCTGATTAGTTTGCCCGACTGGAAAGGAATGCCGGACGGCGAGCACAACCGCCACAATCCCCTCAATTCGTTGAGAATAGATAACGACCGCATTCAAAACCACATGGTTACCACGAATTTCATCAATATCAACCCAGTTGAAGGCTTGAACTTTCGTACTTCTTTCATGATGAATTATTTCAATCAGAAACGTTATCAGTTTGTTCCGAACGATATTTCGGAATCCCTTCGCGCAAGCAGTCACGGGAGCGCCAAACAGGATTTTGACAGCCGTCTGACCTGGCAATGGGACAATACGGTTAGCTACAATAAAATAGTTGGTAAAAATCGCATCTACGCCTTGTTTGGTACAAGTACAACCAAAACAAATCGCAATTGGCTGAACGCTGAAGGACAAGGCTATTTTATCAATGATTTTTCGTATAAATCTATTGGAAGCAATATGATAGCATCGGACGGATTGAAAAAAAATTCGCTGGGTTCTGATTTTACTACAGAAACCTTGCAATCCTACATTATCCGTGTGAATTATGATTATGCAAGTAAATATTATTTGACAGTAACCGCGCGTTACGATGGCTCATCGAAATTTGCTCCGGGACATCAGTGGGGTTTATTCCCTTCTTTTTCTGCTGCGTGGAACATTACGGAGGAAGCCTTTATGAAAGACCAAAACATTTTCGACCAGCTTAAATTGCGTGTCGGTTCCGGTTTAGTCGGTAATCAAAATATCGGCAACTTCCTTTTTCTGACATTGTATAACTTGAATGGAGAGGGAAAAGAAATTGAGCGTGGTCTGCGGCGCGGTACGGCAGACATATCCTGGGAATCGCAACAAAATAGCAATATCGGACTGGATTTCGGATTTTTGAACAATCGGATTCGTTTTTCAGCCGATGCATTCCTGATTAAAAACAAAGACTTGTTGATGACCCGTACATTGTCCACCGCTTCGGGATTTAAGAATGCGACCGAAAATATTGGTACCATCGAAAATAAAGGGGTTGAATTTACCTTGGACGCACAACTTGTCAAAACCCGCGACCTGGAATGGAATTTCTCGGCAAATTTGTCTGCCGATAAAAACAAAGTTACGAAACTTTATGGAAATGTTGAAGCCGTCTACAACTACAATACTACCTATCAGACATTAGGTAAAACCGGTAACTTATTCCTCGGTGAATCACGTAATTCCATATTTATTTTGAAATCGGGTGGTATTGCACAACAGGAAGATATGGCACGACTGAACCAGATTCAATTCGGGCGCAACGTAAATCCGGGCGATTTGTATCCATTGGATATAAGCGGTCCCGATGGTGTGCCCGACGGTATTATCAGCGACATCTACGACCGCGTGATTGTGGGCAGTGAAGATCCGAAATTTTACGGTGGTTTCTCAACCGATGCAACCTGGAAGGGAATAAGCCTCAATGTAGTGTTCAACTATTCGGTTGGTGCAAAAAAATTGAGTTACATGTACGAATCGCTTGCCACCAGCGTTGGACGAAGTCCAGCTTCGATTGACCTGCTTGACCGCTGGTCGCCGGACAATACGGGAGCGAAATTCCCGCGTCCGATTTTGAGTGCTTCGGGCGAAAGCTACAATGTGTATTCGATAAGCGATATGGACTATTCCGTACAAAACGCTTCGTTTCTGCGTTTGTCGGCTCTGACGCTGGCCTATACGTTGCCGAAACCGCTGATATCTTCCCTTAAATTAAGCAACGTACGGATTTATACAACGGCTTCCAATCTGTTTATCGTAACGCCTTACAAAGGTTATGACCCTGAAACGGGCGACTGGTATCCTCCGACACGAATGTTCACATTCGGTTTGAATTTAGCTTTTTAATTGTTAAACACAAATATATAGATAAAATTATGAACACAAAAATCAATCAATATATCAGCGCAGGAATAGTGCTATTGATGCTTGGAATGTTATCCGCTTGTTCGGATTTCCTGGATCAAAATCCCCAAACAGCGTTAACTCCGGAGCAGGTATTCGGTAATCCAGAATATGTCGAACCGGTGGTAGATGGGCTGTATACGAGCTTTCGCGGCACTAAGCACGGACGCGAAGGATGGTCTTTGCAAATGGTGGGTTTGGACGAATCCAAACAGGGCGAAGTACAAATGAATGATGCGGAACAATCCGGATTGGATTATTACAACGGCGCCTTAAACGGGACACATTCCAAAGTAACTGCCTTTTGGGACAGACGCTTGCCGGTCATCAGTCAAGCGACTACCACCATATCTTCGCTGGACGATGCTTTAAATTCTATCCAAAACGAAGGATTGCAGGCAAGTATCCGGCAGCTGAAAGGAAATGTCTGTTTTGTTCGCGGCTCGCTGATGTATGAATTGACCATGCTTTGGGGCGAAGTCCCTGTTTTTGATGAGGAACTAACTAGTACCGGTCGGCAAGCCTTGTCGGTAGTATGGGAACAAATTTTTTCCGATTTCACTTATGCAGCGGAAAACTTACCGGACCAACAAGCCGACAAGCCAACACGCGCTACATCAGGCGCCGCTTTCGCCATGTTGGGAAAAGCCTACATGTCGGCTCCTATAGAAACAGAATTACGCGATTTCGGCAAAGCCAAAGAATGTTTTGAAAAAATCCGTTCACGTTATTCCCTCGATACGAATTATGCCAATCTGTTTTCTGAAAATCTGAAATTCAATTCGCCGGAATCGGTTTTTGAATTTAATTTTACTTGCGACTGGACCGGCTACAGCTGCTGGCAATGGGATATGGGCTCGCGCACAATAGCCAATGCGCTGGGAGAACCTTGTTATTTCGGCGGTTATGATGTAGCGCTTCCAACCGAATATGCCTACAAGATGAAATCCGAAGGCGGCGTTTGGGAAGAAGGCGATTTGCGCCGCAATGTCGCTATGCGTTTCGATTTTACCTATATGGGCATCCCGTTTACTACACCGGCGTGGGGCGCTGACGAATTGGACCCGCATATCAAAAAATGGGAAGATATCCGGACGGACGCCCTTTTGGGAACGAATGAAGCGCCTACCAAGAGTTTCTATCTTTCCGGAAAAAACTATATGTACCTGCGTTACGCCGACATACTGCTAAGTTTGGCGGAATGTATGAATGAACTCGGACAAACTTCGGAAGCCGTAACCGTTGTGAACGAAGTGCGCGCACGCGCCTGGGGAGGAACGCTTCCTTCGGACAAACAGTGGAATGCCCTGTCGCAGGACGAATTTCGTAATCAGATTATGGACGAACGCATACGCGAACTCTGTTTTGAAGGCTGGCGGCGTATTGACTTGATTCGTACCGGTAAATTTGTAGAATTAATTAAGGAACGTAATCCCTGGGCGAAACAGTCGGGAACCATTCAGCCGTATAACATGCGCTATCCGATACCCGACAAGGAAATACGGACGAATGATGATATGAGTCCGGAAGATCAAAATCCGGGATATAATTAATTAATTAATAAAACAGCTCTGAAAAATGAACCAACAAAAGATTTTATTGCCGCTCTTGTTTCTTTTTTATCTGATGGGAATGCGTGCTGCGGATTACAATGTCGTTTCCCCCGACGGACAGCTGAAAATCGTATTGCACGTGAGCAACGGTACGCAGTATGAACTGTGGCGCGGCGAAAAACAATTAGTAGCTTCGTCTTCTATTGGGTTAAACTTGAATAACGGTACGGTTATCGGCAGCGGAACAGTCGCCGAAACCCAAACGCGCAACGTAAACAACGAATTGAGCGTGTTCATTGGGAAAAATAAGACACTGACGGAGGCTTACAATGAGCTGCTCATTCGTTTCAACGAAAATTACGACCTGCTGGTCAGGGCATACAACGAAGGACTTGCATATCGTTTCATTACCCGTTTGGGAGGAGAAATCATCATTGACAACGAAGACATGGTTTTTAATTTTCCCGAAGACCCGAAAGTGTATTTTCCCGAATGTAGCGACTATCAGAATTTTGAACGGGCGTATGCTATTTATCCTTCCGTGAGCGGAATGGCAGCGGGCAAATGGGCAGTGTCGCCTACCCTGTTCGCCTATCCAAATGCTGCCATCAAACTGACGGTAACGGAAGCGGATACTTACGATTATCCGGGACTGTACATTACCACCAATGGCGAAAAGTCGATGAAAGGAATGTGGGCGCGTTATCCGCTTGCCGTGCAAGATCCGAATAACTACTATTCCAATCACTTGCCTACTGCTCGCGCCGAGTATATCGCTAAAACCAACGGCAGTCGTACTTTTCCCTGGCGTGTGTTTATTGTTTCCGACAACGACAAAGCGCTGTTGAATAACAACCTGGTGTATCTTCTGGCAGAACCTTGTCGCTTGACCGGCGATTTATCCTGGATTCAACCGGGAAAAACCGCTTGGGAATGGTGGCACAAGGCTGTTCTGGAAGGCGTGGATTTTCCTTCGGGCAACAGGAATCTGAGTTTTGAACTCTACCGGTATTATGTGGATTGGGCTTCGGCAACCGGTTTGGAGTATATAACCATAGATGCTGGCTGGGAACAGCAAGACCTGTATTTGGCCATGCTCTGTGCATACGCCAAGACGAAAAACGTGAAAATCGTTGTCTGGACGTGGGCAAGCTGTGTATTGGAAGATCCCAGCGATTGGATTGTGAAGATGAAGAACAAAGGCGTAGCCGGAGCAAAAATCGACTTCTTTGAGCGCAACGACCAATTGGCAATGCGTTGGGGACATCAAATGGCGCAAAAACTTGCCGATAACAAGATGGTGGCTATTTTCCACGGTTGTCCTGTGCCGACCGGGTTGAACCGTACGTTTCCGAACCTGCTCAATTTTGAGGCGGTGCGCGGCGAAGAAGATAATTTCTGGCGCGATGATACGGGACCTGATTATCACACGCTTTTCCCTTTTATCCGTTCGCTGGTGGGACCGGAAGATTATACGCCCGGCTCGATGCGCAATGTAACGAAAGAGGAATTTCGTCCGATTGATGTAGATAATACCCCGCCAATGAGTATGGGCACACGCGCACACGAATTGTCGATGTATGTAATCTACGACCAATGGCTCGCTTATCTCTCCGATTCTCCGACCGAATACAATAAATTTCCCGACATCAAGGACTTTTTGTCCAAAGTGCCTTCCACCTGGGACAAGACAGTGCCGTTGAATTCGGAATTGGGCGAATATATTTTGATGGCAAAACAGAAAAGCGCTGACTGGTATGTGGGTGGAATGACCAACTGGACGGCGCGCGACATGGAAGTAGATTTTTCTTTCCTGCCCGCAGGAATGGAATACCAGGCGACTGTTTTGCGGGATGCTGATAATTCGGATACACAACCTAAACAGTATGTTTCTGAAACAATTACCGTAACGAGCGATACCAAACGTATCATTCATGCGGCAAAGGGCGGCGGATTTGCTATTCGGTTGTACGACCCGAAGCCGGTCGGCATTGCAAAAGTGAATTCCTCCGAAATTTCGGTTTATGTGGACAGGGCAATGCTGTATGTAAAATCCGGGGAAGCAGTGAAATCCGTCCGGATTTATAACATTGCCGGACAATCCGTATGGAGTAGAGATGTGGCGCGTCACGTCTCCACATTGGAAATACCTGTTTCTACTCTCTCTCACGGTGCTTATATCGTAAATGTACAAGTAGATGTACAAAAAGACAAAACAACAAAAACATTCAAATTTATTTATTAACATTACTACTGGTGCGTTAATTTTTAACATTTGATTGTATTTTATTGATATATAGCTATATATAATCGCTCTTTGATTTTTTGATTTGAATTGAAAATTCGTAAATTAGTGGAAAAATGCTAATTTTATGAATACAGGCAAGTATGTTTTTTCACAGGTGCTGAATTTTGTTGATAAATACGAGTTC
>JAITHZ010000162.1 GCA_031279795.1 Bacteroidales bacterium | reverse complement strand
GGAATTTTCTCCGGTTAGCGCTAATTTTCAATTGTTTAGCTGCAGATTGGTCTCCAGGTTATCCGTCTCTATCACAGAGACGGATAATCGGAGATAATTAGCTAATAATAAGAAAGTTAGTTGGGAATAAAAAGGTGATTATATGTTAAAAATGAAGGTTTTCTGGTAAAAATGAGGAAAAATGGGTGGAAAAAAACGAGGAAAATACAACTGATGAAGATAGGGGGAAATTCAATTTTAACGAATTGTAATAAGCATATTATCAAATAGTTATGAATTTAAATGTTTTTTCTTTGCAAAAAAATAATGTGAAAAATGCAGGGAAAAAAATAAAAATACTACCTTTGCAGCCTCCAAAACATCCGTCTCTGTGATAGAGACGGATGTTGTTTTATAGTAGTATTCGATGGATCAGTGGATTACGGTGATTTTTGCAGGTTTCTTTTGGATAGTTGCTGCACTTTCAAAACTTGTGTTTGGATAGATCAATTTTTACGCGCTTGGAAATTTCTTATTTTTTTGACTTTGTGGAACTATTCTAATGACGCTCAGTGGAATTTTTATTTAAGATGATGTTGTTTGGTTGTTCTTTTTATTCACTAACTCTTTGTATTCTTGTCTTTTATAGGATGTTGATGTTCGCCTGTAATGGCTGTCAAACGGTTACTCCAATCTATCTGGCTTTTCAGATAGCGTTCAAAACTCATATCCGTTTCTTCCAATTTGCGATAAAATGCTGAAAATAACTGTTTCATATCTCTGAAATTTTTCGCAAAGATACAGAGTGTTAGTCGGAAATGTTTCGTCTTTCAGTTTTTCTTCTTCGTGAGCTTTGTGAGCTTTGTGGGAAATATGTATCCCTCAAAGTTCACAAAGACCTCAAAGTTTTCATTTATTGGATGAATCATGGAAAAGGAAACAGCAAGCTCCTAATCACTAATCACTAATCACTAACCACTAACCAAACCGACACGCCAGCTGTAGGAATTTCTTTTCCTCCGATCAAATAATTCGTGTCGGCAGGCAGTGGCAAAACGTATGATTTGTCGGCATAATTAACCGCAATACCGAATCCGTCACGATGCTCGATGTGGAGACCCGGAGGCAAATTCAGCAGAGGACGGTCAGTGTGTTTTTTATATAATGCAAATTGTTCTTGTTTTTGTATTTTATAAAACGCAAATACGAATTAATTACGAATTACAAATTACGAATTGTCTGTCGGGAGTCAATTCATAATTCATTGGCTTTTTGGAAATCACTGTCAGCCGAATCTTTTTCCCACAGTTGCAGTTTTATTTTTCCACGCAGCAAATAGGCATATTTATCGCTTGGAAACAGCTGCAGGTAGGCATTGACGTCTTCCAGCGCTTTGTTGTTTTTATTTAGTTCAAAATACACTTCGGCGCGTTGCAGACGGGCTGAAGCGTAACTGGGAGTGAGCCGGAGAGCTTCGGAAAAGAATGCTTCGGCCTGGTTCAAATCTCCAGACAGCCTGTGCAACATTCCCAAACCGGCATATCCGCTGGCATTTTGAGGGCTCGCTTGCATAATTCGTTCAAAATATGACCGTGCCATTGCCGTATCTTTCTGTTCAATGGCAATCAAGCCCAGCGCATACAACGCCTGTTCGTTGTCGGGTTCAATAGCGGCAGCGGCGCGGTAGTCGGCAACAGATGCATTCATGCTGTCCATTTCGGCATACAGCGCCGCCCGTCCGAGCAATACGGTCGCATCGTCGGGCAGCCGCACCAGCGCTGCGCAATACGCCAGCAAAGCTTCGTCCTTTTTGCCCAGTTTCGCCTGGATGTTTGCCAGACTTGCCAGTAACTGTCCACTTTGCGGATAAATATGCAGCGCCTTCTTCAGCGCTTCTTCGGCGCAGACATAATTGCCGCTCTCAATGCAAACGAATGAAGTATCTATCAGTTTTTCAATGTTTTGCGAAAAACAGCCGACAAACGGCGCTGCCATTATCCCCGCAAATAGAATCAGTTTACGCATAATCAGTTACAGTCAGTTATTTTTCTTTTAACCATTTATTCAGCCAGTTGAAAAATGTCCGTTGCCAAAGGATAGCGTTTTGCGGTTTCAGCACCCAGTGATTTTCATCGGGGAAAATGAGCAACTCGGCCGACACTCCGCGCAAAACGGCAGCATTAAAGGCCGCCATACCCTGCGAAGCCAGTATGCGGTAGTCCTTTTCTCCGTGTATAACCAAAATTGGCGTATCCCACTTATCAACAAACAGATGAGGTGAGTTGGCATACGAACGCTGCGCTGTGGCATTGTTTTTTTCCCAGTAAGCGCCGCCCAAATCCCAATTGACAAACCACATTTCCTCTGTTTCGAGATACTGCTGCGGCAAATTGAACATGCCATCGTGAGCGATAAAGGCTTTGAAGCGTTTTTCGTGATGTCCGGCAAGCCAGTAGACCGAAAATCCGCCGTAGCTTGCGCCTACGCATCCCAGCCGGTCGGCGTCGACGAAAGGTTCTTTGGAAAGCGCGTCGATGGCCGAAAGGTAGTCTTTCATGTTTTGGCCGCCGTAGTCGCCGCTGATTTGTTCGAGCCATTCCTTTCCGAATCCGGGCAATCCGCGCCGGTTGGGAGCAACAACAATGTAGCCATTTGCCGCCATTAACTGCAAATTCCAACGGTACGACCAAAACTGACTGACAGTCGATTGCGGGCCTCCCTGACAGTACAGAATGGCAGGGTATTTTTTATCAGGATCAAAATCGGGCGGATAGACAACCCATGTCAGAATTTGTTTGTTGTCGGTAGCCGGAATCCAGCGTTCTTCGATGTTTCCCATCTTCAGTTGGGACAACAGCTGGCTGTTCTCAAGCGACAGCTCGGTTTCCATTCCCGAAGCAGCATCAATAGCATAAACTTCATTCGGTTTGCTCAAGGAATGTTTTATGCCGATTAATGTTTGATTTTTTGCAGGAACTACCGATTCGTAATCGTGCCGACCATCGGTGATTTTCGTAATACTTTTACTGGCAATGTCCGCACGGTAAATTTGTGTCAAGGCGTGCCAGCAACTGACGAAGTAAACAGATTTGCTGTCGGCAGACCATGAAAGGTGGTTTGCGTCCTGATCGAAACTGGCCGAGAGGTCGTTTTTTTCGCCGGTAGCGATGTTCATGACAAACAGCCGGATTTTGTCCGATTCGCAGCCGTCGCGTTCCATGCTTTCCCACGCCAGCCACGCGCCGTCGGGCGAAAACACAGGATTCTGGTCATATCCGGCCATGCCTTCGGTTTTATTTTCCGAAATGCCCGTTTCTACATTGTAAAAATAAATGTCGGAGTTGGTAGAAAGTGCATAGTCGCGTCCTGTTTTTTTACGGCAAGTATAGGCAATCGTTTTTCCGTCGGGATTCCAGGCCAGCTGTTCGATACCTCCGAAAGGTTTCATCGGACATTCGTAGGGTTCACCTTCGAGGATGTCACGTTCATTGACCGGTTTTCCATCAACCCAATCAGCAACAAATGGATGCGGAACAGTTTCCACCCATTCGTCCCAGTGCTTGTACATCAGGTCGTTAATGATTTTTCCGCTGCTTTTCGGCAAGTCGGGATGTTTGTCAACGGCTCGTTCGCCATATTTCACATCGGCTATGAAGAGCAGTTTCGTTTCATCGGGCGAGAAAGCGAAAGCATTGATACCTCCTTCGCGGTCAGTTAGTTGCCGTCGGTTGTTTCCATCAGCGTCCATCTGCCACAGCTGCGAACTGCCGCTTTCCGACGACAGGAATGTGATTTGTTTTCCGCTATTTGTCCATTTGGCGCTGTTTTCGCGCGCTGATGTGCGGGTGAGTTGCCGTTTGTTCGACCCGTCTATACGCACCGAGAACAGTTCGGTATTACCCTTATTTTCAGGGATGCTATAATACGATACGGTGTACAGTACGGTTTCGCCGTCGGGCGACACTTCTGCGTTGCCCACGCGACCAAAGGCCCACAGTGCTTCGGGAGTCAATCGTCCATTTTCGATTTTTATTTCTGGTTTTCCGATAACGGGTGCATCATTTTTCTGCATTTCGCCACAAGCGGCCGCTGTTAAAAGCATTGTCATAACGCTAATTTTCTGTGCTGTCTTTTTTAGTTTTAATAAATATATTTTTTTCATAATAATTTAAGAGAATAAATATAAAGGACATCAAAATTCCAATATCAGCACGCCGCGTTTTGCTATGGTTATTTCCTTTTCGGTATCGACAGTTCCACCATTTAGAACATCTTTTGCTGTCGTTTTAGGTAAAATTTCCCTGTAACGTTCAGTTGCAATTGTTTGCTGAGTGTCGCTTCCATTGAGGAAAACTACGACAGAACGTTCACCCAGCTTCCGTTCGTAGGCATAAACCGACTGGCTGGGTACGAAATGCTTGAACGTGCCTTTAGCCAGGATCTCGTTGCCTTTGCGCCAGTTCAACAATGTCCGGGCAAAGTTAAAAATTTCGTTTTCGTTGTCTGTCCGTCCTGCCGAAGTAAACTTGTTGAGCTTGTCGGAAGCCCAACCACCCGGAAAATCTTTACGCAAAAAGCCGTCGCCATCGGGTTTGAAGCCAGTCATCAGGATTTCCGTTCCATAATACAGTTGAGGTATTCCTCTGATTGTCAGTATAAAAGCTAATGCCTGCTTTGTACGGTTGATATTTGCGGCATCTTTTTCGTCTTTGTTGAAACGGTTCGTATCGTGGTTGTCGAAAAAAACGAGTAAATTCATTGGATTTTCATAAACAGCATCCTGCGTAAAATACTCGTAGGGACGCATAAATCCGCCACCCCATTCACCGGTTTCTTCGTCAAAACATCTTTCCATAATGTCCACCAGCGGAAAATCCATAACGGTTTTGAGGTATGAATTTCTGGGAGCTGAAATCCGGCTGTCTTTTTGCCACCAGGCAATTGCTACATTGCTGTGCAGCCAGGTTTCGCCCACGATGTTGAAGTCGGGATATTCGTCCAGCACTTCTTTGCACCAGC
>JAITHZ010000140.1 GCA_031279795.1 Bacteroidales bacterium | reverse complement strand
GTGCCTCCATTCGCTGGAGGCGCAGAACTTCGCCGCGCGGCAATTGGAGTATCTGGCAGGTTTGCTGAAATGTCCGTTGCCGGAGCGGTCGGGAACGTTCAGCTGTCCGCAAGTCAGTACGCTGCCGCTTAGGGTGGAATACGACAAGGCGGGTCTTGTCGGTCATTTGGGATTTGCGCTTTTCTCCGATTCGCCGAAGAATCACTCGCCTGCGAAAGCGCTTTGCGATTTTCAGGAACGGCTTTTCCTCGAAGTCTTTTTGCAGGGCGACGATGAAAAGGCAAAAAAGCTGCTGAACGAATACAAGGTTCAAATCGAACAGTTTTCAATTCCGAATATGTCGTTTCTCAAAATGTTGGAACAGTCGCTGATTTTCGTTAAGGAAAACGGCGACACCCACAATTTTACCGGCGACAGCACTCGGTGGACGAGTTCATGGAACAGTGAAAGTCGCATCGTTGCGGTGCATTTTCCTGCAAACCACGATTTGATTTCGGGCATGGATAAAAAAGAGGCGGAACTTCGGTTTGCCGCAGAGTTGCAAAAATTCCGGTGTAACGGAGTGTCGATGCCTTCGCTGAAAGGCAATCTTGGCAATTTGCAGCAGCTAAACCGTTCGAACTATGTTTTGCGCGGAGATTCGCTGTCGGTGAAGGCGAGAAACAGCGATGTGTATTTAGGAGTGCTGTACGATCGCAACTATCCCGAAGAGTCCGTCGCCAACCTGTTCAACTATCCCGACCAGCAGCGAACAAAAGGGCTTGACTTGCAGATTTCGCAAATTGTCTATGGCGGCGATTCTCTGAATTATCGAATGGGTCTTTACGACTTTCAGTGCTTTATGAACACAGAGCACGATGTCTTCACGGGCATTGCAAAATGCAGCGCCGATACAGTCGAGTTTTCCGTCATCTACAAAAGCAGATGGTACAACTGCGAACATTTGCTTATCGTAAAAACCAGTCCTCAAATTCTGTTTGACAAAACAGCGCCGTTGAAAGCGTTTTTTTATGCCTTTATTCCTAATGACAACGTTAAAAATCTGTATAAGGAATATGTTGAAAATAAAAATCATAAAATTCAAATAAAGATTGCAAAATGAAAAAATTACTAATTATATTTTTAACAGTGCTTGCTGCGGGAACATTGCCCGCCCAGCAACCCGACGAAGCCTCCAAAAGAGCATTGGAACACGAAGTTAAAGGGAAACTCCACAATTATCTGTACAGCGACTATCTCTATGGCGAAGCCGTTGCCGACACGAAAAGCGAAGCCGTAAAAATGGCAAAATCCGACTTGCTGTCCCAAATCAACAAGGAGGCATTGAAGCATCCCGAATGGCAGTTTGCAAAAACCATTAAAGCCGACAGCGTAGAATATGATACCGATATGATAGATTTGATGAGAGGCAGAAAGTTTCGCGTTATCGCCTATATCAAAAAAGACAATATCACGACGGTGTTCGACAATAATACGCCGAAAATAAAAATATCGGATAAACCGGAAACGCCGAAAACAGGGTCGCAAACGACAGTGCAGCCTGTAAAACAACAAACGGAACAACCTGCTCCTCCGATGCCGCCGGTCGAACCGTCGCAGTCGGCTACGCCTGTTGACAGGGAACAGCTGCAATCCGCACCGGTTGTTGCGCCACCCTCCTCCGGTTCACTGAAGCATAAAGCGGACGGTTTGCTGGGGGAAATTCTAAATGCGGCTTCCTGCAATGAAATTTTGAAAATTCTGGATGCCAATAAGGGAAGAAAAGCCGCTTACGGGAAAATGGAAAAACTGACCTCGCCGGAAAAAGCATATCTCGTTGTCTATAAATCAACGGGCGAAATTGTTGCCATTCTCGACAAAGGCAGCCGCAACAACCGAAAAGATTTGCTTTCGGACGAGGTGAAGGGAGAGGAAATTCAAACACAGAATCAAGTAATATGGTTTCAATTATTCTAAAAAATCAGGAAATGAAAAAGAATCTTTTTAAAATCTGTTTTCTATGCGCCATATTCGCCGCGTATGCGGGCGATTTATCGGCAAACTACGCCACAGAACTGACAGTAACGGACATTGAGCGGTCGCTGGCGAAACGAATGGAGGCAAACGCTTCCGCTCTGCTGACAGAGTTAAACAGCGCGTTTTTCAGCGAGAAAACGCCGCAACTTACAAAAATCAGAGGAATGAGCAAGGAGGGTAAAAGCAGCCTCCTTGCAATGTGGGAAACGACGCCGTTTCGCTGTATTGAAACCGAACTAATCGAGCGTTGCTACAAAACGACCACAGGTTATCAGGTGCGCAATATACCGATGTTTCTCAAGGATATGCCCGAAGTTGAGGCGGAAAGGGAAATTGTTGTCAACTTCGATAGATCGGGCAATATCGAAGATGTATGTTTTTCGGTAGAATTGAATATGTACAAGGCGATTATGCAGAGTGAAAATAACGATGTCATAGATGACGACCGTCGCAGGCAGATTCTTTCTTTCATAGAAAACTTCCGTACCGCCTACAATCGTAAAGACATTGATTTGCTTGCCAAAGTATATAGCGACGACGCTCTGATAATTACCGGAAAAGTAGTTAAGCAAGTCAAAGCGGCAGACAATTTGAAAAATTTCGGCATATCCCAAGACAAAGTTGAGTATCAGGTGCAGACAAAAAAGGAATATATCAACAAACTGCGCGGTATTTTCAAAAACAATCCGAAAATCAATATAAAATTTGAAAATATTGAAGTTGTGCGCCATCCAAAATTCGACGACATTTATGGAGTTAGCCTGCTTCAAGGCTGGAATACTACGCTTTACAGCGATAAGGGCTTTTTGTTCCTGATGATTGATTTCCTGGACGGCGTAAATATGAAGATTCACGTAAGGACTTGGCAGCCCGACAAGATTAACGGAGAACCATTGTCGGAAGAAGAAATATTTAAATTAGGCGATTTCGACACGCAAGGAATAAGGAATAAGTAATAAAGAATAGAGATTAATAAATAAACAATGAAAAAGATATTATTGCTACATATTGGTTTTGTATTTTCCGCAGCATCAATATTCGGACAGGAAATCCCGAAGCTGAAAGTAACCCATAGAGATATGACCAACGTTATTTTCAGATACCCGAAAGACAACGAAACCGTCGTAGAGGTGCAAAGCAATGTAGCCATAGAATTTGAATCCACGATGGACAAAACGGTCAATGTATTTCAAAGTTATGAGGAGAGCGGGTTCTTCTTTTACGAACTGCTGTTCCCGATCGGCAAAAAGCATAAAGGGCGTAAACTGAAAATAAAGAGCTACGGCTGTGAAACCTACACTGAACCGATAGAGTTGCAAGCGAAAATTCCCGTTGGTTTGCTCGTTCTCAATCTAAATGACACGGTGGGCGTGGGCTGCTATTTCAGGCATTTGAACAGAGGCAACATATTTTTCAAGAGTACGCAATATGCCGATGCCAAAACG
>JAITHZ010000127.1 GCA_031279795.1 Bacteroidales bacterium | reverse complement strand
GTTATCTTTTCAGCCGGCATCGGTGGTATCCGGACGTTTGAAGAGGAAGTTGGCAATTATTTCGTAAATATTGAAGACGGTCCGCGGTTCAATCCGTTTTTCATACCAAAGATGATTGCCGACATCGCCGCCGGTCACATCTCCATGAAATATGGACTGCGAGGTCCTAACTTCAGCGCTGTGTCAGCGTGCGCATCGTCGACGCACGCCATAGGCCTGGCATTCGACTTAATCCGTCTGGGGAAAGCGACAGCGATTGTAACCGGTGGAGCTGAAGCAGCGGTATGCGTTGCCGGAGTTGGCGGTTTTAACTCAATGCACGCCCTGTCAACGCGCAATGACGACCCGTCGGGCGCTTCCCGACCATTCAGCAACAGTCGCGACGGTTTTGTTATTGGCGAAGGAGCTGCCTGTCTGGTATTGGAGGAATTGGAACATGCAATAGCCAGAGGCGCAAAGATTTATGCCGAAATTGCCGGTTCTGGAATGTCAGCAGACGCATATCACCTCACCGCATCGCATCCCGAAGGGCTGGGCGCTATTCTTGTCATACATAATGCATTGGCCGACGCAGGAATGAAACCCGACGAAATCGACTATGTAAATGTTCACGGAACATCAACTCCAGTAGGCGACATTTCGGAAGTGAAGGCCATACAGCAAGTATTTGGCGAACATGCCTACCGGTTGAATATCAGTTCAACCAAATCAATGACCGGCCATCTATTAGGCGCAGCCGGAGCGCTCGAAGCGCTGTTCTCTGTCAAAGCTATTCAGAACAGTATTGTACCGCCAACCATCAACTTCCATGAAGGCGACGAAGATCCCAATATTGATTACAAGTTGAATTTTACGTTCAACAAAGCCCAAAAACGCAATGTCAATGCTGCGCTGTCGAACACGTTTGGCTTCGGAGGCCACAATGCAAGCATTATCGTGAAAAAATTTGGATAGTTACCGTGCTCGCAAAATTATACAAGAAAGTAAGGTTTTTGGGGAAATTCCACCCAAGCCCTTACTTTTTGCTGTATAAAAAACTCGGATTTTTTCCCCGAAAACTTGTTTTTTACCAAGAAGCGCTAAGGCACAGATCTGTCCCTGCCGTAAACGGTATTCGCCAAAACAACGAACGACTTGAGTTTCTGGGAGATGCAATATTAGGCGCTGTAATATCCGACATCGTATTTCATCGTTTTAAGAAACGGGAAGAAGGATTTTTGAGTAATATCCGCTCCAAAATTGTGCAGCGGAAAATGCTTAACCGCATTGCAGTGAACATGGGACTGGACAAACTTATCGTTTCTTCGCTCTCCACCAGCACGCACAACCAGTACATCTGTGGAAACGCGCTGGAAGCGTTGATTGGCGCAATTTACATGGACAGAGGATACAACCGCTGTAAAAATTTTATAGAAACCAAAATCGTAAAACCTTACCTGAACTTGGAACTGCTCGCCAGCAAAGAAGTAAATTTTAAATCGCGCCTGATTGAATGGGGACAAAAAAAGAGAGTAGGCATCACATTCGACCTCGTCAAATCATTCAAAGACAAAGAACACAATCAGATGTTTCAGACACGCATCCGAATTAGCGACATTGAGGTCGGCATTGGCGTCGGGTATTCCAAAAAAGAATCGCAGCAGAAAGCAGCCAAAACTGCGCTGAAAAAAATCCATTCTAAAAATTTCATCGACGCACTCGCCAAAGCCAATTATTCTTAAAAAGTTGTACCGTATTCGTGAAGTTTCTACTTTTGTAGTTTAAAAAACAACCCACAAAGATGCTGTTTAACTCATTCGCCTTTGCTTTGTTTCTTCCTGCAGTTTTTATACTGTATTGGTTTGTATTTCAACGAAATTTGAAATGGCAAAATTTTTTTATTGTTGTCGCATCCTACGTTTTTTACGGCTGGTGGGACTGGCGGTTTCTGATTTTGATTGCTTTCACAAGTTTTTGCTCGTGGGGAAGCGGCTTATTGATGCAACTTGCTGATAATAAGGATATTACCCCCCCCCCCCTCACGCGTTAAAAAACGCTAAATTAGTTTTAGCTTCAAATATTGTTCTTAATCTGCTGATTCTCGGCATTTTCAAATATTATAATTTTTTTGTCGAAAGTTTTGTGGAAGCGTTTGCAGCAGCGGGTATACACTTGCAGACGCATACGCTGAAAATTATTCTTCCTGTTGGCGTTTCGTTTTACACTTTTCAGGCTTTATCCTACTCCATTGATATTTACCGAAAGAAAATCGAACCAACGCGTGACATTATTGCTTTCTTTGCCTTTGTGAGTTTCTTCCCTCAGCTTGTAGCAGGCCCGATTGAACGCGCAACGAACCTTTTGCCACAATTTTATGCCAGAAGAAATTTCGATTATGCAAAAGCCGTTGACGGTATGCGGCAAATTCTTTGGGGGCTTTTCAAAAAAATTGTGATAGCTGATAATTGCGCCGTGTATGTCAATCAGGTTTTCGACACTCCTCAGACTCAAAGCAGTTCTACGCTGCTGCTCGCCGCGATTTTCTTTGCTTTTCAAATCTACGGCGACTTTTCGGGTTATTCGGATATTGCTATCGGTACGGCACGCCTGTTTGGTTTTAATCTGATGCGCAACTTCAACTTTCCCTATTTTTCGCGCGACATTGCCGAATTTTGGCGGCGTTGGCACATTTCGCTCACAACCTGGTTTCGCGACTACATTTATATTCCGCTTGGCGGAAACCGTGTATCAAAAGCGAAAGTGATACGCAATACATTTATAATATTTTTGGTATCCGGTTTTTGGCATGGCGCAAACTGGACGTTTATCGTCTGGGGCGGATTTCACGCATTACTGTTCTTGCCACTGGTTTTACTGGGAAAAAATCGAAAAAATACTAATACAATTGCCGAAAATCGCATTTTTCCAACAATAACGGAGTGCTTCCAATGGGGAATTACTTTTTTGCTGGTGATTGCAGGCTGGGTATTTTTCAGGGCGAAAACAATTGGAGAAGCCGTTGTGTACCTTGCAGGAATTTGCAATACAAGTTTTTTTGAAATACCAACCGGTAAAAAGCTTATTATTAGGTGTTTTTTATTTATTTTACTCCTGTTAATTATGGAATGGTTAAATAGAAATAAACAGCACGGATTGGAACAGATGGATAAGGTAAAACCAATTTTCAGGTATGTGTTTTATTATATGATTGTTTTGGCAATTCTCCTTTTTGCAGGAAAAGAACAGGTATTTATTTACTTTCAATTTTAATAATTTTAATAATGAAAAAGTTTCTAAAAAAAATCATATTAATTTCATTGCCAATTATTGTAGCAGCGATTTCAATTGAATACCTGTTGCGCCAAATTCCAAACGAATATGCATACAAAAGACATTATTTGGATAAAAATTCAAATAAAATTGAGACGCTGATTTTAGGAAGTTCACATTCATTTTTTGGAATAAACCCTGCTTTCATGATGGAAAATACATTTAACTCGTCGAATGTTTCACAATCATTAAAATATGATTTTAAAATCTTAACGAAATACCAAAACAATTTTAAAAATCTAACAACCATTGTTTTGCCGATAGATTATTTTTCGCCATGGCAAGATTTGGCTGCCGGTTCTGAAAATTGGCGAGTTAAGAATTATGTGCTTTATTACGGAATGAAATCATTCAAATTGAACGATTATTCGGAATTTTTAAGCATTGATTTACAAAAAAATCTCACCAGGATCAAGGATCATTACATCACAGGAGGCGCTATATCCTATTCTGATTTGGGCTGGGGAACTGCTTACAATTCTTCAAAGAGTCTTGATTTAATAAAAACAGGCCAAACTGCTGCCCAACGCCATACAAATGACATCTTTTCAAAAGAAAATCAGGAAACTTATACGAAAAATTTAGCCATTTTAAACTCAATTCTCAATTTTTGCAATCAACACAATATCAAGTTAATTCTCATTACCAGCCCAACCTATAACACGTATCGGGAAAATTTGAGTAAAATACAGCTGAATAAAATGTTTGAAACAATCTATAATTTTGTAGATGAACATAAAGACGTCACCTATCTAAATTATTTTGCTGATACTGATTTTACCGAACAAGATTTTTACGATGCCGACCATTTGAACGAAATTGGCGCAGAAAAATTTTCAAGAAAACTCGCTCACAGCATTGATTCGTTGAACAAACTGTAAAAATTTCATCGACGCACTCGCCAAAGCCAATTATTCTTAAAAAGTTGTACCGTATTCGTGAAGTTTCTACTTTTGTAGTTTAAAAAAAAGATTTCCGAAAACAAACTTGTTTAATAATAAAAAATTCATTATGAAGAAATTACTTAAAATTTCAGGAATTGTACTGGCAGTAATTCTTGTGTTATTGCTGGTTTTGCCTTTTGCCTTTCAAGGTAAGATAAAGGAGCTTGTAATAAAGGAAGCAAATAAGGAGTTGAATGCAAAACTGGCGTTCGACGACTTAAGCCTGAGCCTCATCCGGAATTTTCCGAAAGCGTCGTTGTCGCTGGAGAACATTATTTTGTCGGGTGTTGATGAATTTGAAAAGGATACCTTGCTCAAAGCCGAAAATGTGGCCGCAACGGTTGATGTCATGAGCTTGTTTGGCGATACGGGAT
>JAITHZ010000066.1 GCA_031279795.1 Bacteroidales bacterium | reverse complement strand
GGACCCGCCGACGCTGGAACATTTCTGTTCTTTCATTGGCGCATCACAGGCGTCAATGGCTTATTTTAACTATTATCAATTAATGAATGAGACACGAATACCGCATCCGTTGCCCGATTATTATCAAGGAAGTCTTTGCGACAATTTTGATTTCGGGGCTTTTCAGATCTACCGTTCGGATGTGCTGAAAAAAGCAGCCAGCGCCATGCCGTCATACCGGTTTGCCGGACTGTATGATTTGAGGTTGCGTGCAAGCGAGGTTTCGCGAATTGAACATGTAAACGATTATCTGTATACTGTTGTACAAACCGATTTCCGGCGAAGCGGCGAAAAACAGTTCGACTACCTTGATGCACACAATCGCGAAGCGCAACTGGAAATGGAAGAAGTTTGTACACAGCATTTGAAGCGGATAGATGCATATCTTCCACCATCGTTCCTGCCCGTTTCCTTCGATGAGGCAGATTTTCCGTTGGAGGCGTCCATCATTATTCCTGTCAAAAACAGGGCAAAAACCATCGCCGATGCCATCCATTCGGGTTTGGAACAACAAACCTCGTTTCCTTTCAACCTGATTGTTGTCGATAATCATTCTACCGATGGTACAACTCAAATTATCAACGATTGTACCTGCCGTGACAACCGCGTGGTTCACCTGATTCCGCAACAGGAAAATTTGGGCATCGGCGGATGCTGGAACGAAGCCGTTAATCATCAACTATGCGGGAAATTTGCCGTTCAGCTTGACAGCGACGACCTGTACAGCTCTCCCAACACCTTGCAAACAATTGTAAACGCTTTTTACGAACAAGGCTGTGCCATGACAGTAGGCTCGTATCTCACGACCGATTTCAACCTGACGCCCATTCCGCCGGGTATTATTGACCACCGCGAATGGACGGACGAAAACGGACGAAACAATGCGCTGAGAATAAATGGATTAGGCGCTCCTCGTGCTTTTTATACACCGCTTTACCGAAAAATTAACGCGCCAAACATCAGCTATGGCGAAGATTATGCGCTGGGACTGGCTTTTTCTCGCGATTACCGGATTGGACGTATTTACGACGTGCTGTACCTTTGCCGTCGTTGGGAAGAAAATTCCGACGCCGACTTGGATTTGAACCGCATCAGGCTCAACAGTGAAATGAAAGACAGCATCAGAACAAAAGAAATATATGCCCGAATACATAAAAACAGTGATTTAATATCAAAAAGTTAATACATTCATGAATGAAATTTTCCCAACGCTAATTGCCCGAAAAACGGAAATAAGCGAAAATCAGGTCGCGAATACCATCATGCTGCTGGACGAAGGAGCAACCATTCCTTTTATCAGCCGTTACCGAAAAGAAATTACCGGCGCTTTGAACGAAGTGCAAATAGCTGAAATACAGAATATGTATGAAAAACTGGAAGAGCTGGAAAAACGAAAGGCTTACGTCCTGACAACAATTGACGAGCAGGGCAAACTGACCGACGACCTCAAAACTCGAATCGAAAAATCGTGGGACAGTACAGAAATAGAAGACATTTACCTTCCCTACAAACCCAAACGGCAAACTAAAGCCGAAGCTGCACGAAAAAAAGGACTGGAACCGCTGGCTAAAATCATCATGTCACATCCTAAAGGAAACATCGACGACCACGCGAAATCCTTCATTACCGAAGAAGTTTCTTCTGTTGAAGACGCCTTGCAAGGCGCTCGCGACATTATAGCCGAATGGATAAACGAAAACGAAAAAACGAGGAATACCGTGCGCACCTCTTTCGAACGAACCGGCATGATTTCGGCCAAAGTCGTCAAAGGCAAAGAAGAAGAGGCCGACAAATACCGCGATTATTTCGATTGGGAAGAACCACTGCGCAAATGTACGTCGCACCGCTTGCTGGCCATTCGTCGAGGGGAAAACGAAGGCGTCCTGAAGGTGACGATTTCTCCCGATGATGATGCTTGTCTCGAACGACTTTTCCGCCATTACGTAAAGGACGATTCGGAAGCGTCAGTCCACGTAGCCAAAGCGTTGAAGGATTCATACAAACGGTTGCTGAAACCCTCTATAGAAAATGAATTTGCTGCCCTGGCAAAGGAAAAAGCCGACGAAGAAGCCATTCGCGTATTTGTGGAAAATTTGAAACAGTTGCTGCTGGCTGCACCTCTTGGACAAAAACGTGTTCTGGCCATCGACCCCGGATACCGCACCGGCTGCAAGATCGTTTGCCTTGACGAACAGGGAAACCTGCTGCACAACGAAACTATTTATCCGCACCCGCCACAAAACGAAGCTGGAAAAGCATCCGTCAAACTGGCTAATCTGGCGGCCAGCTACTGCATCGACGCCATTGCTATCGGCAACGGTACCGCCAGCCGCGAAACCGAACAATTAGTTACCCGAATACCATTCAATCAGAAAATACAGGTATTTATGGTAAGCGAAAATGGCGCATCAATTTATTCAGCCTCAAAAATTGCACGAGAGGAATTTCCAGATTATGACGTAACGGTACGCGGCGCCATATCTATCGGACGCCGGTTGATGGATCCGCTTGCCGAACTGGTGAAAATAGACCCCAAATCAATCGGTGTTGGGCAATATCAGCACGATGTAGACCAGACAAAACTGAAAAAATCGCTTGACCAAACAGTAGAAACCTGTGTAAATCAAGTCGGCGTCAATGTAAACACGGCCAGCAAACACCTGCTGGTTTACATATCGGGGCTTGGGCCGCAACTGGCACAAAATATTGTGGATTACCGCGCAAAAGAAGGCGCGTTCAAAAGTCGACGCGACTTGCTGAAAGTGCCGCGAATGGGCGAAAAAGCATTCGAACAGGCTGCAGGATTCCTGCGAATAGCTGACGCCGAAAATCCGCTGGACAATTCGGCTGTCCATCCCGAAAGTTACCATGTTGTCGAGCAGATGGCTCGCGACCTCTCTTGCACCGTAGCCGAATTAATCCGCAACAAAGAACTGAACAAACAGTTAACAGTGGAAAAATACCTCACCGAAAAAACCGGAATTCACACATTGCGCGACATCCTTGCGGAGCTGGACAAACCCGGCCGTGACCCGCGCCAGTCAATTGAAGTCTTTGAATTTGACCCGAATATCAAAGATATCAATGATTTGCGTGAAGGCATGATATTGTCCGGAATTGTGACGAATATCACTAATTTCGGTTGTTTTGTCGATATAGGCGTCAAAGAAAACGGGCTGGTGCACGTATCGCAGCTGGCCGACCGCTTTATATCGAATCCTACCGATATTGTGTCTGTTCATCAACATGTTACCGTGAAAGTTGTTGGCGTAGACAAAGAAAGGAAACGCATTCAGTTAAGCATGAAAATTTAAAAATAATATTTCCTTTTTTTGCCAACCCTTGAAAAAAGTTGTAACTTTGCTCGCATTTATTATTCAGGTAATTTAGGTACTTATGGAGTTGGAAGCAAATGAAAAAAAATGGTTTACACGGAGAGGATGCAACTGCTCGTGGAAAAACCAGTTAAATGTATATGACTGGCTGTCGGGGCTTCCCGATTCAGAAAAATTGACCGATTATGTTGAGGTTCAGTTTAAAAATACGCGAAAAGGTTATTATCAGAACAGCAATGGGTTACAGCTTGAGAAAGGCGATATGGTCGCAGTTGAAGCTTCGTCGGGGCACGACATTGGCGAAGTAAGTCTGACAGGCGAACTGGTTTTGTGGCAAATGCGCAAATGCGGTTATAGATTTGATAATCAAAATTCTAAACGCATATATCGAAAAGTTCGTCTTGTTGATATGGAAAAATACTACGAATCGAAGGCGAAAGAACACGAAACTATGCTGAAAGCAAGGAAAATAGCCGAAGACCTCAAACTGGAAATGAAAATTGGCGATGTCGAATATCAAGGAGACGGGAATAAGGCTATTTTTTATTATATTGCAAATGACCGCGTTGATTTCAGACAATTGATAAAAATATTGGCAGAAACGTTCCATGTTCGGATTGAAATGAAGCAGATTGGCGCACGACAGGAAGCAGGAAGAATTGGCGGAATAGGGCCGTGCGGTCGTGCGCTTTGCTGCAGTTCATGGATGACGAGCTTTGTGTCGGTTACCACTGGCGCCGCCCGTTATCAAGATATTTCTCTGAATCCGCAAAAACTTGCTGGACAGTGCGCTAAACTCAAATGCTGTCTTAACTACGAAGTCGAAGCATACGTTGAATCCCAAAAGAAACTGCCTTCCCGTGAAATACCACTGGAAACGCAAGATGGTATTTTTTATCATTTCAAAACAGATATACTGAAACAGCTGCTGACTTATTCCTCGGATAAAAATTTTGCCGCCAATTTAGTTACCCTTCCGGCTAAAAGGGTGTTTGACGTTATCAACATGAACAAGGCAGGCCATAAACCCAAGTCACTTTTGGAAGATGAAAACAAAGGAAAAAATGTTACCGACAACAAAAAGGAAACATTTTTCCAAAACGTTGTCGGACAGGATAGTGTAACTCGTTTCGATAAGGGAAACCGGAAAAAAAATTCCGGAAATCGACGTGATAATTTTCGAAAAAATAAAAATCAAAATCAGGGAAAAAAATGAATTACTGCCATTTAATGTCCATTGCATCTTGCCTGTTTTTTGTTCTACAAGGATGCAATCGTGCCCAAAATAGCTACTTTTCCTATGAACATATTCCTTCGGCAGGTTGGAAACGGAATTATGAAGCGGTGTTTCGACCAGAAATAACGGACAATATGCCACTATACGGCGTTTCTATAGAACTGCGGCATAACAACGACTATCCATACCGAAACATTTGTTTTTTTGTTTCGCTGGAGAAAGGAGGTCGCACAGTACGAAACGATACGGTTGAATACCAGCTTGCTGATAATTTCGGAAAATGGCTGGGAAGTGGTAATACATTGTTCCAGAAAACGTTGCCATATATTGAAAAATATCATTTTCCCGATACAGGCCAATACACCATCCGGATAAAGCAAGGCATGCGGCTCAATGTGTTGCCCGGCGTCGAAGATGTTGGATTACGCATAGAAAAGCGCTGACTTATGTCTCCTCCATCAGCGTGAGGATTCCCTGTCGGATTTCTTTCAATCGGGAAACGATTTCGTAATTTTTCTCCGTTCTGTGTGGATTTTCTTTGAGCCTTTTCTGAATTCCTTCAACGGTTATGCCTGTTTCGTAGCGAAGATAATGGAGCATTTTGAGTTTACGAATGTCCTCATCTTTGTAATAACGTATACCTTTGATTTTATGAGGCGACAGGAAAAAGTCAAATTCCTTCTCCCAAAAGCGAATTGTACTTGCCTCAATGCCAATCTGCTGAGCAACTTCGCCAATAGAAAAATATATTTTCCGGTCGAGATCGTCCTGTTCCTTAGGTTCTTTCTTCATTGCGCAATCAATCAAACATTTGTCCAGCATTGGCCGATAACTGTATCATCTGATCGTATTCTTCCGGCGACAGATCCATGTAATAATAGTTTTGCGGATTCTCAGGTTTTTTCTTGTAATGAACTTCATAATGAACATGCGGCCCGACCGATTTTCCGGTACTCCCTACTAATCCAATAACCTCTCCGCGTGTCACTGCCTTTCCGACAGGTACAAGTATTTCGCTCATGTGTCCGTAGAGCGTTTCATAGTCGTATCCATGGTCGATGACAACCGTATTTCCATAGCCTTGTTTCCAACCGGAAAACGAAACTCTGCCGTTTCCCGTTGCATAAATATCAGTACCTGTTACTGCGGCAAAATCCATGCCTGCATGAAACTTGGGCGTCTTGTAAACCGGATCAATGCGGATGCCAAAACCTGATGCCGTGTTTTTTAAATCTTTGTTGGAAATAGGTTGAATGGCTGGGATACAAAGTAATCGTTCTTCATTCTTATTCAATAAATTAACTATTTCATCAAAAGATTTGGACTGAATATACAATTGTTTGGAAAGAACGTCAATTTTTTGGGAAGTAGAAACAACTAATTCAGCGTCATTCAAGTCCATCAGTTCTTCATACCGGTTTGTTCCACCGTAGCCAGCTTTACGGATGGAATACGGAATAGGATCGGCCTGAAAAATTACTCGATATAAATTATTGTCACGTTCCTGAATATCATCAAGTATGGGTGTGATTTCATCCAATTGGCGGGAAATAATTTTGTATTGTGCTGTAATACGTTGATTCTCATTTCGCAATATTTTGTATTGTGGCAGTTCTACAAAAAAGACCAATACACAAAAAAGGCTCAGCCCGATGACTGTCCCCGAAAGCAGATGGCGCAGTATGATCAGTATTCTGTCGCGCAACGTTAGGTTTACTCGTTCGTATTCTTCGGTATCAGGATCATACTTGAAATATATATTTTTCATTATCAAACTTTTATTTTTTCGGGCAAAACTAATAATATGATTGGCAAAAGTAAACTGAATTTTACATCCTTGCAAGGATTGAAATTTTAAATCTAAAAACAAATATATAAAAAATGTTTACAAAAAAAGACAATGATTTACGAATTATAAGTATGAATCAAAAAAAAATTGAGCAGGCCAATC
>JAITHZ010000018.1 GCA_031279795.1 Bacteroidales bacterium | reverse complement strand
ATTTTGCTGGCAAACAAACTTATTTTGCTAGCAAATAACTTTATTTTGCTGGCAAACAAACTTATTTTGCTAGCAAATAACTTTATTTTGCGCGCAAACAAACTTATTTTGCTAGCAAGGAAACTTATTTTGCTGGCAAACAAACTTATTTTGCTAGCAAATAACTTTATTTTGCGCGCAAAATAACGGCTCCCCCTGACAGGTCCCGGGCCGTTTCCGGGCGATTTTTTCCCCCGATAAAAGCGTTCCCCCCTCTTGCTAAAAAATATACTCCTGGTATATACTAACCTTAACAGGCACTTATCGCTCTTCTAAGTATGTTGCGGCTGCTGGATGTGGCAATAGGGAATAATGTCCGAACACGTTTCTTGATACGCCCGGGCATATTTCTTTTTATCAAAACATGGAGGAAGCGGCGGCATGAACATCGCACTTATACTCGCCGGCGGCAGGCAGAAACAAGCCTCAAAGCGGGATTAAAAAAAACAATCGCACTATATGAAATATATAGATTTCAATTCGATAGCCGCGTTACATATCAATACTGAACAATGTCTTGATTGGATTAGAGAAGCATTACAGCATAAAGATAACGCCGTCTTACCAGAAAAAATAAGCATTAAATTTGATGATGATTGTTTTTTTAACACGATGCCGTGTTATTTACCAAAAATCAACCGCTTTGGCATAAAAGTTGTCTCAAGGTATCCTGCCCATCATAAAACAAGCGGTCAAAATGACCATGCCCCCGCTATATTGGCAGATATCCTGCTTTATGACTCCAATACGGGAGAATTGCTGGCAATTATGGATGGTACATGGATAACTATTATGCGGACAGGAGCCATGACCGCATTATCCATTGACTTGCTGAAAAAGAAAGAAACAGCGTCCTATTCGTTTATTGGTTTAGGCAATACCGCCTGCGCGTCGTTGGTGTGTTTATGTACTGTTTTAAAAAACAAACCTGTTTCTGTGAAACTATGTTCATATAAAAATCAGCATACAGTTTTTATAAAAAGGTTTTCTGATTTTAATAATATCCATTTCAAAGTGTATGATTCAGCAGCAGCGTTGATACGTGATTCTGAGGTGGTAATATCATGTGTTACGGTGGCAAAGACCGATTTCGCGCATGACGCAGATTATAACGAAGGCGTCCTTGTTGTCCCTGTGCATACAAGGGGTTTTCAAAATTGCGATTTATTTTTTGATAAGGTTTTCTGTGATGATAAAGCGCATATCAATAATTTCAAGTATTTTAATTATTTTAAATACTGCGCTGAAATAGCCGCTCTTCTTTTAGATAAAAATCAAGGGCGTGAATCCGAGAAAGAGAGAATATTGGTGTATAATATCGGCATTGCGTTACATGATATATTCTTTGCGTCAAAAATATATGATCTGCTGAATACGAACAGCGGCAGTATCGTACTTTCATCATCAAAACCGTCTGCCCGTTTTTGGCTTTAAGGTAATTTTAAGGTGGATACGGCTTAAACAAAGAGGGAACTATGGATGATATGGTATTACGAAAATTACAGCTGACCGAATTAGAAATTCTGGATGAAGCGGTGCGAATTTGCCAGAAGAATAAGGTGCCGTATTTCTTAGAAGGCGGCACCTTACTTGGCGCGGTGCGGCATAAAGGCTTTATCCCCTGGGATGATGATATTGATATTGGTATGCTGAGAAAAGACTATGAACGGTTTATTAAGCTCTGTAAAACAGAATTAAACGAAAAGTATTATTTGCAGGCTATACATACTAATAAATGGTGCCATAACCGCGCTATGGTGAAACTAAGAAAAAACAATACGGCAGCTATTTCTGAAAAAGCTTTTTTTCACGCAAAGGATCATAAAGGAATAGCTATTGAGATTTTTCCTTTTGATTTTATTATTAAAAATCGTTTTATTCTGAATATTCAGCTGTTTCTTTTAAATAAGTTCGATAACTTTATAAGTGTTAAACGAAAGAATATCGGCGGCAATCAATCTGTCTATATGGCTATAAAAAGATGTATTTTGTTTTTTGTGCCGTTTCGTTTTATTCATTTTTTACAGCGCCGGGTTATGATTCCCCCATTCAAAACGAAGTATGTGGTGCCCTGGAATTTAGTCTACGGCTTTGATAAGCAGGTTTGCCCCTTAGCGATGTTTTCCTCCGCCATACAAGTCGAATTTGAAGGCAGGCTATTGTCCGCCCCGGTCCAATGGGATAGTTATTTGCGGCAGGTTTATGGGGATTATATGCAAATTCCTCCCCCAGAGGAACGGCGCACCCATAATTTAGACTTTATTGATTTTGGAGATGGTACGATTGTTTCTAAACCGGAATAAAAACTGTGAATGATAAAAGTTCGGGGGGAGGGTGCGGCATTGCTGTTTTAATGCTTGTTCATAAAGATAAGAACCAAGCCCAGCGGCTTATCGATCATCTCTCAAAAGATTTTGCTGTGTTCGTGCATATTGACAAGCGTTCAAGGTTAAAGATTAGGTGTTCGGAAAATGTTTTTATTTTTAAAAAATATAAATCTTATCATGGGTCTTTTAATTTAACCATGGCGGCGCTCTTTTTATTACAAGCGGCATTTAAAATCGGATACGATAGATACATTCTTATATCCGCCCAAGATTTGCCTGTAGTTTCAAATACTGATATAATCAATTTTTTTAAAAATAATAATCATGAGTATCTTGAATTAAAAAAAATACCAACCCCTGAAGGCTGGCCCCCGATGGACAGGCTTATTTCTTACTACCCGAACAATTTTATCCGCAATAATGACCGCCCTTTTTATATATTCCTCTTTCGCTGCCAAAGAAAGCTCTTGTATATTTACAGCAAAATAAGGCCGCGCCAAATAGACGGGGATTTCTACGGCGGATCCCAATGGACAAACTATACCCATGCTTGCGTTGAAAAAATCTTTCAGTATCTTAAAAATAACAAAAAAATTATTAACCGCTTTAAATGGACCCATTGTTCTGACGAGATATTTTTTCAAACAATAATCCGTCAAATCACCGGGCTTGCTATAATACATGACAACCTTCGTTATATTGACTGGGATAACGGCCCTGAAAGCCCAAGAATATTACGCAAAGAAGATTATGATAAAATAATCAGATCAAATAGTTTGTTTGCAAGAAAATTTGACCCTGCTGTTGATAACGATATTATCGAACAGATTTACCGTAAGATAGAGTAATGAATCTATATGGAAAAGACCGCATTACGCAGGCTACAGCTCGTTGAGCTTGCAATTCTCGATGAGTTCGCGCGGCGCTGCGAGGCGCATGGGCTGCGCTACTTTCTGGCCTATGGAACCCTTATCGGCGCGGTGCGGCACAAAGGCTTTATCCCTTGGGATGACGACGTAGATGTGGGAATGCCCCGTGAAGATTACGAAAAGTTTATTCTGCTTTGCAAAAAAGACCAAGGCGGCCAATTTTATCTGCAAGAGTATCGGACATACCAAAAATACTGGCATATCTACGCGAAGTTCCGTAAAAACAATACGCGCAAAATCGAAGCCGACCCGCCGCCGCCGGAGCCGGGGGAACACCGGGGCATAAACATTGATATTTTCCCTTATGATGAGGTTTCCCCATACGAGGGCATTAAAAAAGCGCAGAATTTTCTTATCACAAAACTCAAATTCCTCCTTTTTGAAAAACGCGGCTACCAATCAAAAAACGGCTCTTTTATTACCGCTTCCGCAAAGAAAGGGCTTGCAAAATTAGCGCCCTTCTGCTTTTTGCACGCTTTCTCTCATGCGCTTATGACGCTTGCCTTAGGCAAATGTACTGAAATGGTATCATGGGGCGGGACCGACGGATATAAAAAAGAAACATTTTCAAAAGAAGTCTTTTTCCCGCTTAAAAAAATGGAATTCGAAGGGCGGGAATTTGCCGTTCCCCGTGATGCCCGCCGCTATCT
>JAITHZ010000379.1 GCA_031279795.1 Bacteroidales bacterium | reverse complement strand
CTGCTTTGATACTTGCATCAGAAAATGGCTGGGCTGAAACAGTAAAAATGCTGATGGGAGCAGGCGCGCTGCCGGATGAAAAAGACAATAAGGGACGTACCGCTTTGCAGTATGCATTGGACAAAGGCTGGGCAGAAACAGTAAAAACATTGATGCAGGCAGGCGCACAGATAGAGGATAAAGACAAAGATGATGTACTGACATTAACAAACGGACATGCACTTCCATTGCCCGAGGCTCAACCACCATTTCCGGCGTTTGCCCAAAAACATGACATTAGCGTAGTAGTGGAAGTTAAAAAGTTTATGGAGTTGGAAATTAGCGCCGGTAAATGTACCATCAACTGGGGAGATGATTCGGATGAAGACGAATACAATAACATTAAAGAAAAAAAGATCAGTCATACTTATTCCGAAGCCGGCAATTATACGATTACTGTTGATGCGGAAGGGCTTTCACGTTTTAATTGTTCTTCACTTGGCAACAGTGCAACAGCAATATATCTGAATAACTGTCCACAATTAGAGCGTTTGATATGTTACCACATGAAACTTCCTTCGTTGGATATTAGCAGATGTACGGCATTAAAGTCTTTGTTTTGCAGTGGCAACAAACTGACGTCTCTTGATTGCAGCAAGAACTTGGCATTAGAATACCTTTCTTGCGAGAACAACCAGCTTACCTGTTTAGACCTCAGCAAGAATACGCAGTTAGATGAAATGGACTGTTCCAAAAACCGGATATCTATGCTAAACATGAGCAGCGACAGTATAATGCTGCGTATGCAGTGTAACGACAACCAACTGTCGATGCATGAACTGCACAAGGTCTTTAACCATTTACCCAATTGTAACTCAAGTTATGGAACAGTAAACACATGGTATGCAGGTGCGACAACTGTGGTAAAAGTTTTTATCGCCTGTGGAAACAATCCGGGTTTTACTAACTGCAATGTAAAAATAGCCCAATATAAAGGCTGGTTGGTTTGGAGAAAGGCGATGTATATAGCAGCTACATTAGCCGGAACACCCGCTCACTGGACGGAGGATATAATAAATCAGTAAACAGAAAAGATAATTAACCGCCCTTCGGGGCACAAACAGTAAACAGCATAAAAAGAAATTATTTCAAATTGAATATGGAGACCAGAAACCATTCAAACGGGGCGCGTCCGAAAAGCCACACGAGTAGGAAAAAAATAAATTATTAATCGCTCCGCGAGGGGCACAAATTTTCAAACAAATGAAAAAGATTTTTTTAGCATTGATTTGCCTTGCAGCATTTGCAGGCACGAGTATGGCGCAGTACAGCACTAATCGCACCGGAAACTTGGTTGACGATATGCGTACCAACGCTCCCGATCTCTATAAGAGTTACCGGAGCGGAAACAAACTCAGAAACGTTGGGATGGGCTTGACGATTGGCGGAATTGCCGCCACAATCGTCGGCGTTGCCGTAGCAGACAAGAAAACGACTACCACCAGTACCGGAACACAGGTGAACCTCTCCGGTACGGGAGCAGCGGTCTTTGTCGTCGGCGTAGTCGGTATCCTTGCCGGTACGCCTACATGGATTATTGGAGGCTCGAAAAAGAGAAGAGCGAAAAACGCCTATCTCAAGAAATACAGTTATGAGCCTTCCGCTCCCTATCTCAAACTTAATTCAAGCGCCGATGGTATCGGATTGGCGTTGGTATTTTAATGAAAAAGTAGTTGGTAGTTAGTAGTGAAGAGTGCCGTTGCCGGCAGTTACACAAACTCTAACTACCGACTACAATTCATTAAATTAATCGCTCCGAAAGGGGCATAAAAAAATAAAAAGTTATGAAAAAATTTCAAGCAATTATGTGGGTAGTGGCAACCGTATGCCTCGCCATTGGCGGATTTATGGGTTACAGTGACGGCAGCAGTTACATCACTTGGTTCGGCATAAAATTGTCCGAAGGCGGATTCATTTTTATGATTATCGTATTTGTCATAATTGACATCTCTGTTCTGATAAACGCTTTCAGCAAGGATAAATTCATTGCCGAAATGGATGAAAAAGCTCAGGAAACAGAAACCGTAGCAAGCGATTTGTCGGCGCCCTGCACTGTCTCCTTAACACGTCCGAGCAAAATGACAGGCTGGGCTACGGGAGTTCGCGTTTTTCTTAACGGAGTGGAGCAGGAAAAGTTGAGAAACGGTGAAACGGTGAGAATGGAAACCGTATTCTCTAAAAACAAGCTTTCAGTCCGCTACAACAATGCCGATGAAATGGTTCGCTCAGTCAATTTCGACGCTCAAGCAGGCGGACATGTACGTATCGAACTGCAATATGTTAAAGGAGAACTGACTGTTATAAATTAAAAAAGTATATTATGAAATGGTTTATCAAAGTATTGCGGCATTATGCCGATTTTAGAGGACGTGCGCGACGAAAGGAATATTGGATGTTCGTGTTGTTCAACTTCATCTTTTTGATTGCATGGACTTTCGTGGCGGCATTTGCATTTGCGTTGGCAGGCAGCATGAAAGACAATGATGTAACTTACATCGCGAATATCATTTCCCTGAGTTATATTTTAGTCATGTTCTTACCAAGCATAGCGGTAAGCGTTCGTCGGCTGCACGACCTGAACAAAAGCGGCTGGTGGCTGCTCATCGGGCTGATTCCTATTGCCGGAATCTGGCTGTTTGTTCTGATGGTAACCGAAGGAGATAGCCGCCATAACCGGTACGGAGCAAATCCCAAAACCTCAGAGGAAACGTTCGACGAAGTGGGAAGACTCAAAAGCGCCGGAATCACACTGACGCTTGCCAATATTGTGGCGCTTCTGGCGAATATTTCTTTTATAATTAGATATCATACACCTTTAATGGATTTTCTGTATTATCCCGACTGGCTTGGCTTCCTGGCGCTGCTGGCGGCTGGCTTCCTGCTGATGAGCGGAGAGTGCAATGGAAGGATGCAGGGAAAAGAGCGAATTGCACTTTATTTGCCTCTGGCAGCAACTGCCCTGTTCGTAGTGATAGGGGTTTTATCCTGGGCAAATGGGGGTGGGGATATGGTGATATACCTGATAAATTGGATGATACAGCTCATCTGCAATTTGTCGATCTTGCTGTTTTTAGTCCTGCTGCTATTTGCGGCGCGAAACAGTGATCTGATTCGCATTACGGCAACTGTCGCCTTTATTTTTCTAGTAATACGCCTGCTGTGGGCAGTATATTTTGCGAGCATTCATGGACCTGAACTCTTGTTTATCCTCATACCCGTTGCATTTATCGTTATGATACGGACATTCACAAACGTTTACATCCGCCAAGATACAAATTCGGAATACAAATATTAAAGAGCGCAGTGTGTAAACATTCATTATTCATACATTTTTAATATAAATTTTTATTCGATTTTATTTAATCATTCAAAAAGATGAAACAGAAAAATTCAACAACAAAAAGAAACGTCCTGACAGGCGTGATGATGAGCTGGCTTGTGCTGTTTGCCGCATCTCTGCTGTTAACGAACTGCGGCTCGGGACGTACTGCCGCAAGCGTGGATAACACGCCGGAAGCGCCGGAATATGAATTGTCCGACGATTGTGCTTTACTGCACATCTATCGCCCCGGTTCCATGGCGGGCATGGCGGTAAGTTATCACATCCATCTCGACGACGAGCCGCTGTTCCGAGTGAAGAACAAAAGCAAAACAACCGTCAGACTTACAAGCGAAGGGGTGAAAACTTTGTGGGGGAGAACCGAAACAAAGGAAGAAGTCCCCATAGAGATTAAACTTGGTAAGGAATACTACATCCGTTGCGGCGTGAAAATGGGCGCTTTAGTCGGAAGACCGCGCATCGAAATCGTTGATAATGCCGTTGGGAAAAGCGAGTTTGACAAAATTCAGCTAAAAAAGAAATGAAACGAATGCGGAGTTTTTGCGAGGAAACAGATGAGTTTATATTAAGTAAAAGAATATAATTAACCGCTCCTTTGAGGAGCATAAAAAAGTGAGTAAAATGAAAAAAGCATTGAATTTTAAAGTATCCGCTCTGTGCGGAAAGCTGTTGCGGAAAGCAGCAGGAAGTATTGTTTTTGCAGTAACGATGTTGTTGCTGTCGGGCTGCGGCGGCATAATGGGTGTTTACAATTCGTCGATTACAAGCCCGACGAAGACGGGATTTTTTCTCGCCTACGATTCCGAAACCGTACTGGAGCAGTCGCAAGTAGCGACAATAACCTCCGCCAACGGTTTGGAAATTGACGGAATAGATTGTGTGGCGGA
>JAITHZ010000375.1 GCA_031279795.1 Bacteroidales bacterium | reverse complement strand
TGCCGAAAAGCACGCTGTAAGTGGGATGTTGGTAAGCATTATCCGAAATTCACTGACAGCAAACGCAACTACTCTCGCCGAATCTTTACCGCATCGAAATCTCGGACTGTCGGGACGGTTTACATACGCATACGACAACCGGTATTTCTCGGAATTTAATTTCGGATACAACGGCTCTGAAAAATTCGACAAAAACCATCGCTGGGGATTTTTCCCGTCCGTAGGACTGGGATGGCTGGTCTCAAACGAAAAGTTCTGGACAGGCAAATTGAAGGAAATCGTTTCAAAATTGAAATTCCGAGGAACTTACGGCTTGGTTGGGAATGACGAGATAGGCAATGTGCGTTTCTTCTACATCTCGGAAATACGTATGAACGAGGGCGACAACTATCGTACTACTTTCGATTTCAGCAATGGACTCGGCCATAGCGGAGTAAAGATAATCAACTATCCCAATCCTGAAATAGGTTGGGAAGTGGCAAACAAAGTCAATCTTGGTATCGAACTCGGACTGTTCAACGGAAAAATTGAAGTCATGGCGGACATATTCCGCGAAAATCGCAGCAATATCTTGCAGTCTCGTGCAGACATTCCCGTTTCGATGGGACTCTGGGCAACACCGCAGGTTAATGTAGGCAAGGCAAACGGCAGCGGAATAGATGTTTCAATTGACTACAATCACTCTCTGGGAAAGGACGCATGGCTTGTAGGACGCGCAAATTTCACATACGCACATTCGGAGTTCAAATATTACGAAGAAGCGAATTATGCGGCAATTGGCGTTCCCTGGCTGCTGAAAACCGGTCAGCCGATATCGCAAACTTGGGGTTATGTTGCAGAACGCCTGTTTATCGATGCTGCCGATCTTGAAAATTCGCCGCGTCAGGATTTTGGCGAATATCTCCCCGGCGACATCAAGTACAAAGATATCAACGGCGACAATGTAATCAACGGGCTGGACAAAGTCCCCATCGGTTACCCCACCACTCCCGAAATTAATTATGGTTTCGGACTTTCGGCAGGATACAAAAACTTCGACATTTCCGTTTTCTTTCAAGGCTCGGCAAGATATTCTTTCTGGATAGACGCCGCTGCAATGGCGCCATTCAAGCAGACCACAGTCGACGGCAAAATCCTTGAAACGGGACTGACAAAGTTTATTGCAAACAATTACTGGTCGGAAACCTCGCAAAACCCGTACGCCATCTGGCCCAGACTGTCGAATACGGCTATTCCCAACAACAGCGAAAAAAGCACATGGTTCATGCAAAACGGTTCCTTTCTTCGACTGAAAAGTGCAGAAATAGGATATTCACTGCCACAAAATTTAATTAACAAAATCAGGCTCACCTCATGCCGTTTCTATGTCAGCGGAACAAATCTGCTGCTTTTAAGCAGCTTCAAACTCTGGGACGTCGAAATGGGCGGAAACGGGCTGAACTATCCGCTTCAGCGGGTAATAAACTTAGGTATAAATCTTTCATTTTAATTAGTACGATATGAAAACAAAAAGTATTACCGGAATATGCCGGCGCATGACGACTCTGTGCATCTGCATGTCCATGTTGTCATGTTCAAGTTATCTGGATGTAATTCCGGACAATATTCCCACAATAGAACATTCGTTTAGCAACCGCTATCAGGCGGAAGCATATCTGTACGGATGTTTTTCATTCCTTCCCAATTTTGCCGACGCCGGTTCCAACCCCGGTTTACTCGGGGGAGACGAAGCTTGGCACATCGACCCGACCTCCGCTTACGGAATAAGTTCGGTATTGTGGTACATAGCACGCGGAACTCAGGGAACCAATGCGCCTCTGGCTGACTATTGGGCAAGCAAGCAGAACGGTTATAACCTGCAAGGAGGCAAGGCTACGTTTACCGCCCTGAGCGACTGTAATATTTTTCTGGAAAACATCCACAAACCCTTCGACCTGGACGACGAAGAACGCAACCGGTGGATTGCCGAAATAAAATTTCTGAAAGCGTATTATCATTTCTGGCTGTTCCGCATGTACGGACCCATTCCGGTTATCAGGGAAAATATCTCAATTAATTCCCCTGGCGAAATTGTACAGCGATACCGCGAGCCGGTCGATGAGGTTGTGCAGCACATTGTTTCCCTGATTGACGAAGCCGTTGTTAACCTGCCGACAGTTATAACCGACAAGGTAAATGAAATGGGACGTCCGACAAAGGCAATAGCGCTTGCAATCAAGGCTCAGGCGTTGACGCTTGCGGCAAGTCCGCTGTTCAACGGCACGGAAAATGAAAAACCGGTGTTTTCGCTCATCGACAATCGCGGCATCGAACTGTTCCCACAGACATACAGCCGTGAAAAATGGGAGAAAGCCGCCGTTGCGCTCAAGGAAGCAATCGACGAAGCTGGAAGAGCAGAACATAAACTTTATGACTTCAAGACCTACAATCCCAACTACGCTTCGCTGAGCGATGCCACAACACTGTCGATGCAGGTGCGGGGAGCCGTTACCGAACGCTGGAACAGTGAAATCATCTGGGGCGATCCAAATACAAGTGCCGGCACTTTGCAGCATGGCTGTTTTCCCGCAATCACCATAAGCCACGTAGGCGACGGTGAACACCGTGCTACTTATGCGCCAACATTGAGAGCAGTTGAGCAGTTTTATACCAAAAACGGAATACCAATCGAAGACGACAGCGATTGGACAGGAATAGATCCTTATTCGTTGCGAACAGCCACTGCCGACGACAGGTTTTATATACAGCAGAATACCAAAACAATTCAATTGCATTTCGACAGAGAAGCTCGCTTCTATGCTTCTATCATTTTCGACAGAGGAAGATTCTTTGGAAACTCACGGCTTACAGACGATAATTTGCTATACATACAACTCAAAGCAGGCACACCGGGAGCAGGAGCAATGGACAGACATAGCAGTACGGGTTACCTATGCAAAAAATTGATTCACATTATGACTTCAGGTCCCGATGCTGGTGGATTGACGAACTACCAATACGCTTTTCCTGTAATTCGTCTGGCAGACCTCTATCTGATGTATGCCGAAGCTTTGAACGAAAGTGGAGGAGAAACACCGTCGAGCGAGGTATATAAATATATTGATTCGATAAGAACACGCACAGGATTAAAGGGCGTAATAGCCAGCTGGCGCGACCATGCCGTCGATTCAAAGAAAAACAAACCCCTGAGCAAAACCGGCATGAGAGATATCATACGACGCGAACGCATGAACGAACTCGCTTTTGAGGGGATTCGTTTCTGGGACTTGAGACGGTGGAAACTTAGCGAAGAATACATGAACCGTCCCATTCGAGGCATGAATATCACGGGAGAAACAGATGAAGACTTTTACAAAGTAACGGAAATATTCCCGTTGAAGTTTGAAAAGAAAGACTATCTCTGGCCTATACGACAATCTGTTTTGTTAAGCAATAACAACCTGAAACAAAATCCGGGATGGTAAATGAATTTGAATTAAAAATTAAAGTCATGAAAAAAACAGTTTTAAATACAGCAATAATATTGGCATTGGCGCTTATGTGGCAATGCAAGGAGCCGCAAAACTGGCAGGATCCGACCGACCCCAATCCTCCGGGAGGCTTGAGCAACGTCAGTGTCAAAAATATTAACGGAGGCGCATGGATTCACTATACGCTTCCGAACGACAGTGATATTCTGGGCGTAAGAGCAGAATATTCCTTCGATGAGGGTAAAACAATGGAAGCCTTTGCCTCCGCCTTCAACGATTCCATACTGATTCAGGGTGCGCCCGATACACAGGAACGAACGGTAAAACTTTATGTCATGGACAAAAGCCGGAACGAATCTGCAGTAGTTGAAAAAACTATTCAACCGCTCACTCCGCCGGTCGAAATTGTTCGCCGCTCGCTGGCAGTGACTCCAACATTCGGAGGAATCTATGCCGTATGGGAAAATGTAATGGAAGAAGATATTGCAATATCCGTGCTTGTAAAGGATTCCATTGGCGAATGGGTTTTGTATGATACTTATTATACTAAAACAGTAAATGGAAAAACGTCTTTCAGAGGATTTCAGAATGTCGCACAGAATTTCCGTTTTGAAATACGCGACAAATGGCGGCATTATGCTACTCCAATGGATACGGTGCTGACGCCGCTGTTTGAAGAAGAAATTATAGGTCGCGACCCGAAAACCGATGCTGATATATGGATGCAGTACAGTGTGCCGGATCACATATATCGAGGCGACTGGGTTGGGCTTGTTTCAGGAAATGCGTTTAGAAACCTTCACGATGGTCGTCCGGCAACGGACTGGAATTCCGGAGTAGAAAATATGCTGATCTATTTCACTGGCAATCCTGAACACAATTTTTACATGCTGCCGCAATATTTTTCTATCGACATGGGGCGAAAAGCAGCGTACAGCAGGCTCAGGCTGTGGATGAGAGAGCGCAATCCGATTTTTTCGGCATGGCAGTTCGTCGATTTTGAAATATGGGCAACCAACAATCCCAAAGCGACAAGCACAGTTGGCAACGGCAGCAAGGCAGACAATCTGAAATACTGGACACCGTGGCCCGAAGTCGATGGCACCGACCAGTGGAAAAACGACTGGGTGAAACTTGCAGACTGCGCTATAAGATTGCCGTCGGGCGCCACAAGTTCAAACGACCCCATTACTCAGGAAGACCGAGATTTTATCACTGCAGGATTTGAATTTGAAACCGATCCGGCCTACTCAAATCAGTCATTTCGCTATATCAGGTTTGTATGTAAAAAATGGAACAATCCACAGCCGTACATTCAGTTTGGAGAATTGAAATTCTGGGGCGCATACGATGAGTAAACTTTTTCCTTTTGATATGGATTCGCATATAGGAAATCAGCCTTTCCGCTAATCCATGAAACGAATTATAAGCAGTTTTTTATATTAGATTAAGTTTTTTTGGATTTGGTTTTTGTTAAATTTGTTTTGGTGTAGTAGGGGCGTTGCGTGCAACGCCCCTACGTTTTTTGTGGAGGCTTGTAGAGACGTTACATGTAACGTCTCTACGCAGCAATCATGTATTTGTGTAATGTGAGGCTGTCTCAAAAGCCTGTCATTCTGCGCTTGACGCGGAATCCCCTGAAAAATGTGGTTCGATTATCATAGGATTGCGGGTCAAGCCCGCAATGACAATCTCCCACGCCACCACAGACAATCATACAAATCAATTAAATCATACGAAAATCACAGTTCAGACAAGAAAATTGAAAATTCATACTCAATACCTCCACAAAGCAACAATCCCCTGCAAACAATTGTTTGCAGGGGATTGTCTATTGCCTTGTTATCATCAATCACTTTATTAATCTTGCTCCCCAGCTAGGACTTGAACCTAGGACCCCATGATTAACAGTCATGTGCTCT
>JAITHZ010000374.1 GCA_031279795.1 Bacteroidales bacterium | reverse complement strand
ATTGACGCCTTTTTCGTTCAGCCAGAGCAACAACGCACCTTCAGTAGGATTTCCCAGCGCTTTGATTTTCGATTTGTCGGAAAAATCAAGATAAGCCGTAGAATTGGCGGCAATTCCTTCATAAATTATGTCTGAACTGTGTTGTCCCGTCTGATTTTTATCAAGACAATCATTGTAAGTATAAAAATCACAGTCCCAGATTTTCATTTGGTTTTGCGTAAGCGTACCCGTTTTGTCGGTGCAGATAACGGTAGCTGCGCCCATTGTTTCGCAGGCGTGCATCTTGCGCACAAGATTGTTGGTCGAAAGCATGCGTTTCATGCTCAAAGCCAGACTCAACGTAACGCTCATCGGTAACCCTTCCGGCACAGCAACCACAATGACAGTTACGGCTATCATAATGGTTTTCAGCACATATCCGCCAAAAAGAATCCAATCGATCACCTGCAGGCCGCCAGTCTCAACGAAGTATCCAATTAAACGTCCGACAACTATCAGAATAGCAATTGCATAACTTGCTTTGGTTATCAAATTTGCCAGCCGGTCTAACTGCTGGTTGAGTGGCGTTTCTACGCTGTTGTCTATCTGTGCTCCTTCGTAGACTTTGCCGTACTCGGTGGAGTCGCCCACTTTCAGTACCTGCATAATGCCGTGACCGTCGGCAACTGTCGTGCCTTTCAGTGCGTGATTTGACGGATAGGTGGAATCACTGTCAAAATAGGCAGGATTGGTCGTTTTTTTAATAACCGGTTCACCCGTAAGCGTCGATTCGTTGATTTGCAACGAAATAGCTTCCTGTAGTTCGCCATCAGCCGGAACTTCTTCACCCGTTTCGAGAATCACGATATCCCCGACTACAACCTCTTTCTTGTAAATCTGACAAATATTTCCGTTGCGAATAACTTTCACCAGCGTGTCGTCGTTCACCTTGTTAAGTACTTCAAACTTTCTGTTTGCGCTTAACTCAAAACAGAATCCAACGACAGTAGCCAGAAGAACGGCAATCAGGATGCCAAGCGGTTCGAAAAAAGCGCTGGTTCCTGCATGACCGGAAAAATATTCATAGCACGATACGCCTATCGACAAAGCTAAGGCTATCAGCAGGATAACGATAATCGGGTCGGTAAATTTCTCCAGAAATTCTTTCCATAACGATTCTTTCTCAGGTGGCGTCAAAACATTTTCGCCATGCTGTTTGCGGCTCTCAACGACTTGTGCATCAGTCAGGCCTGTGTAATGATGATTGTGTTGCATACGTTAATCTATGTGTTAATTATCTGTTTCAAATGATTTAAATTTCTCAAATAAGCAGGGAATTTGAAATATTCGTTCCCGATGGCATTATAATATAAGTCGTTTATAAAATTATCCTGTTGTTTTTCGATAAAATTATCAAAATCTATTGCCGTACTGTTCAATATATATTTAACAACCCGTGTGTTGATACAAAACTGTTCGTTTTTGATAATGAAATCTATCTCGTCTAAACTTTTTACATATTTGTGATTCAGATAATTTTCGATATTCGGAGGCAATTTTTCGCTGGCTAACTCGGCAAAATATAGCATATAGCACATGTTTTCCAATTTGTTGCTGTTTAGCATGTTAATGATTATCTGTTCATGCGTTCCTGTGATTTTTATATCATCCAAATGCAATATAATTTTATCGCCAATAATTTTTTTGTCAATATAAAATGCATCACCCTTTATCAAATTGTAACGCTGTTCGGCTGACATTTCACCATAATCGTCTCTGTAAGAAACACTCCGATAAATTTTCGTTTCCTCTGTAACCGGATAACCGGCATCAAACAGGTAACTGTTCAATTTATTCACGAAATACTTCTTCATGTAAAACGAAGCTGTTGGAATATGCGAATAGGCGCTCGGCAATATGATAATTTGTTTTCCGTTGTAATTTCCTTTTAAACAATTAGTTATAAACTTTTCAGCTAATTCATAACCGTATTTTCGGGCAATATTTTCGGCTCCGTGTTTAAATTTGGAATATTCTTCGGGAATAAACCCTACGTCTTCTTGGGAATGAATCGCGTGCAGTGAATAATGAATAATTTGTCCGTTATAGTTTTGCTTTGATGTCATTAAGTGAATAATTTATGTCAGTTAACAATAATGCGTTAAATCCAAAATCAACAGCTCCCTGATAATCAATTGCAGGATTGTCGCCAACATGCAATATCTGTGATTTATCAAGTAAAGTATTTTTCCATATATGCCGGTAAAATTCGGCTGCGGGTTTTGAAATTTTTATTTCGTCGGAAAAAACAAGGAACGAAAAATGCTGCAAAATATTCATTTTCTGCAACAAAATTCGCAATACATTTCCTTCTACAAATCCCGTATTGCTGCCAATGCTGAGCGTCAAACCGGAATCTTGCAATGTTGCCAGTATTTCCGGAATCCGGCTGTTTAACAATGTCGGCGGATATTCAAGAAACAGTTCATTCGACATGTTCAACAAATATTCAGCATCATCTGCAAGCGCATTGGAGGAGGATATTTCCATTTCTTTCAAAATTGCTGTATACATACATATAGCCGGAATTTTTGTATTTTTTGTTTCGTTATAATGATCAAATTTTTTATCTTCAGCAACAATTAATTGTATGATATTGTCGATATTTTTGTTTTTGAGATGGAATTTCTCAGCAATAAATTCAGCCCGTTTCCGCCGAAAATCGGGATTCGACCGGATAAGCGTCATCCACAAATCAAATGAAATATGTTTTATAGCCATTTATTTCGATAATTTTGACTGATAATTAACTCCTTGTTTCAAATAGCTCATCAGCAATATGACACGCTAATTTAATGATTGCGCCGACAAAGGTAAAAAATATTCGTGACAAAGATTATCAAAAAGTTTATTTTTTTGCTTGTTTTTACAATAGAATTAATTCGGCTGATAGCCAAAAAGTCTTAATTTACCCTCTTTGTTTCGCCAGTCTTTTTCGACTTTCACGAACAGATTCAGACAGATTTTCTTGTCCAAAAAAGCTTCAATGTCTTTACGCGCTTCTGTACCGACTTTTTTGAGCATTTTTCCGCCTTTTCCAATAAGGATGCCTTTCTGACTGTCTCGTTCCACATAAATCAACACTCCAATGCGGACAATGCCCGGTTCTTCCTTAAACGTTTCAACAACAACTTCCACAGCATAAGGTATTTCCTTGTCATACAATGTCAGAATTTTTTCGCGAATAATTTCGGTAACAAAAAAACGCGCTGGCCGGTCGGTTAAAGCATCTTTTTCAAAAAACGGCGGGGATTCGGGCAATAATTCACGAATGCGTTTGAACAGATAATCAACATTGAATCGCTCCGTTGCCGATACAGGTATAATTTCCGCCTCCGGCAAAA
>JAITHZ010000343.1 GCA_031279795.1 Bacteroidales bacterium | reverse complement strand
CATAAACGTCGCTTGCTTTGAGCATTTCGTACACCTGCTTACCCTTGAGAAAACCAGTGAAATGGAAATGGTCGGATATTTTCCGAGCAGCAGCCAGGCGAATCATCTCGTTCATCTTGTCGCCGCTGCCAGCCATGACGAAACGAACGTTTGTCGCTTTTTGCAATACTCGGTGTGCGGCTTCGACAAAGTATTCCGGACCTTTTTGCATAGTAATTCGTCCCAGGAAAGTAACAATTTTGTCTTTTGTGCCGCGAACGGGCTTGATTGCATCTATTTCGGGACTTAACGGTTCTACAGCGTTATGTACGGTTGTTACTTTGCGTGGGTCGATGGAATATTTTTCGATGACGGTATTTCGAGTCAAGTTACTCACGGTAATTATGTGGTCGGCATGTGCCATTCCGTCTTTTTCGATGCCGTAAACTTGCGGATTAACGTTTCCGCGACTGCGGTCGAAGTCCGTTGCATGAACGTGAATTACCAGCGGTTTTCCTGTGGCATATTTTGCGTGAATGCCGGCAGGATACGTCAACCAGTCGTGTGAATGGATGATGTCGAAAGGAAATGTGCGGGCAATGACGCCAGCGACAATCGAATAATTGTTAATTTCCTCCATGAGGTTATCAGGGTAACGTCCTGAAAATTCGATACATCCCAAATCGTTGGTATTGCGCCCAGAAAAATCGGCATAGATATGGTTGCGCAACGCATAATAATCCTCGTACGACATTTGGCTGCCTAACCGGCTTCGGACATATTCCCAGTGGACATCTTTCCAGACTACCGGCGTATTGCAGGCGCCAATTATTTTTAGGAAACTCTGGTCTTCGTCTCCCCAAGGTTTCGGAATGACGAATGTTATGTCCATATCGGACTGCTGGCTCATACCGCGAGTTAATCCGTAACTCGCCGTACCGAGACCGCCTAAAATATGAGGGGGAAATTCCCATCCAAACATGAGCGCTTTCATATACTGTTAGCTGAATATTTCTTTATTAATTTCATGATCCTCAATATTTCAGCAGTGTTCATCGCGTAGGATATTGCACCTCTGCCCTCGTATGGCGGGTTTCCGTCGAACAGTTCCGATATTGAACCGATGCACCGGTTGTTCATTTCTTCGTCGAATCCCGCTATCAGCCGTTCAACAAAAGATAATCCACTTAGATGGAATATTTTCAGATAGGCTTCAAAGTACGCGCCAAAAAGCCATGGCCAGGCTGTTCCCTGATGGTAGGCGTATTCCCGCTTTCGGGCTTCGCCTGCGTAATATGGGTTATAGCCTTCGCTTTTCGGACTTAAACTTCTGATTCCTTTCGGAGTTAACAATTCTTTTGTCACATAATCCAGCACGCTTTTTCGCTGACTTTTATCTAACGGAGAATAATCGAGCGATGCGGCAAAAATCATGTTCGGACGAACACTCCAGTCAATAATATTGCCGGCTACATAATCGAACAGATAACCAAATTCGTTGTAAAACACGGAAATAAAGGAGTCGGCGACTGTTGCTGCTAATTTTTCCAATCCTTTCGCTTTTTCGGTGTCGCTGGCTAATGCCTGCATATCGGCAACGAATCGTAGCGCATTGTACCATAATGCATTAAATTCTACCAAATACCCAGAACGCGGTGTTAAGGGTTTTCCGTCAACAGATGAATTCATCCACGAAACTGGCGTCTCCCGACCATTCGTATAAAGTAACCCGTTTTTGTGCAGAAACAGATTCTCATGCCGTTGATTCATGATGAAATCAATAATTTCCGAAAGCAACGCACCGTATTTTTCCAGGCAGCATTCTTTTCCGATTTCTTTTGCATACTGCTGTATAGCCCACATTGCCCAAAGCAGTACATCGGGCGCATCCATTTCGGCGATGTCCTTTTCGATGTTTTCGCCTCGAATGAAATGGCGGATCGCAACGGCAGCTGTCTGCATGATTGCCTCGAAGTTTTCGGGTTCGTCCACCCCCAGCGTACAGCCTGGCATGGCGATGAACATGTCGCGGGCGCGTGTGCCAAACCACGGATAACCGCTGATGAGGTACAAATCGTCGTCACATTTTTTGTAGAACTGTCGTGCTGAATTTTTCAGGCAGTTCACCAGGCTTGTTCGTTTGGTCCGTCCGCTTTCCTCCCGTTCGAATGTGCGTTTCAGCGGACGGGGTGCGATTTCGCTTATTCCAGCCGAAAAAATGATCGTTTCTCCTTTTTCGATGGACAGTTCAAAATATCCCGGCACCAGAAGGTCTTCCTTATAGTCGTATCCCCGTTCCTGCTCCTTATGGTATTCGATATTTCTGTACCAGTCGGGGGCATGTACAAATTCAACTTTTTTGTTGAACTGCATGTAGAGATTGGGGTATCCGTCGTAAAGCCGCACGCTGACGCCGTTTTCAACAAGCTGGCATGCACTGTTGGCCGTCGGGTTTTCATGAGCCAGCGCATTGACGTTTCGAAAGGCAAGAAACGGTCTGAAACGCAACTTGGTTGGCGAATGGGCGTCAAGCAGCGTATATCGGATAAGAATGCGGTTTTCATGCGAAACGAACAGTTTTTCTTTCGACAGAATAACTCCACCGACGCGGTAAATGGTTCGCGGGGTTGATTCGCAGTCATAACTCCGGATATATTTGTGACCTTTCGTAACAAACACATCGCCTTGATATTTGTGCAGGCCCATGTTAAATTCGGCGCCATGCTGCACAACTGTTTCGTCAAGAGAAGATAACAGCACATGGTTGTCTTTTCCCAATTCGGGAACCGGTATTACTAAAAGGCCATGAGACTTACGGGTATTGCAATCAACAATGGTTGAGCTGTGGTAAGCCCCCGATCGATTTGTCCGCAGCACTTCTTTCGATAGCGACTGTTCCAAATTGATCATCATAATTTTATCAAATTTTAGATAGCTCATAAACTAATCATTTAGGTTTTCAAATGATTGCATAAAGTTAGAAACTATTTTCAATATTCCAATATTTTTGGGGTGAAAAATTTTTCTAAAAAAAAACAATAAATACATCCATTTTTTTTATTCATTGTTTTTCAGGAAATTATAAAAAGTAAAATCAATAAAAAAATATGCTTCAGAATCCATTGGCGATTCCCATGATTAATCCCAACAAGCCGCCAAGCCACACAATTGCTTTCAATTCCTTATCCATTACTTGAAATATCAATTCTTCGATTTCTCTAAAATTCATTTCGTTGATGCGCGACGTCACGATG
>JAITHZ010000342.1 GCA_031279795.1 Bacteroidales bacterium | reverse complement strand
TTGAATCACCAACAAACTGACTGGATTTATGATTATTTTACCCAGCATATCCGTTCGCAACTGATTCCGTTGATGCTGAACGAACAGGCGAGGCTCCCGCTGTTGCAGGACGACCGCCTTTATCTTGGCGTAAAACTGACGTCGAAACATGCATACAGATACGCAATTATTGAAATTCCGCCGAGCAGCCTTCTTCCGCGTTTTGTCGTTTTGCCGCCAGCGCAGGAGAGTCTTTTTCAGTTAATTTTTGTTGACGATATCATTCGCTTGTGTCTCGAACGGATATTTTTTATGTATGCCGTGAAAAATGCCTATGCATACGCATTTAAGATAACCCGCGATGCAGAATTGGATTTTGATGATGATTTGTCGAAAAACTATGTGGAAAAAATGCGTGAAAGCCTGAGTAAACGTCCTTATGGCCAAACTGTCAGGCTGGTGTACGATGCATTGATGCCAGTGGATTTGCTTCATCTGATTCGTCAAAAACTCAATCTCAAAACCGGAGACAGCATCATTCCGGGCGGTCGTTATCATAACTTCCGCGATTTGATGGCTTTTCCAACTATTCGTTCCGACCTGGAGGATGTTGTTTATCGCCCGCACAATCACCCGCAACTGAAACTGTATTCCAGTATGCTGAAAATTATTCGTAAAAACGACATTCTGCTGCATTATCCTTATCAGACATTTTCCCATTTCCTTGATTTTCTGATTGAAGCAGCAACAGACCCGTATGTGCAGGAAATTTTCATAACGCTTTACCGTGTCGCCGATCGTTCGAAAGTTATCAATGTGCTTGCCAATGCCGCCCGCAACGGAAAACAGGTAACTGTGGTGATTGAATTACAGGCGCGATTCGACGAAAAAGCCAACATCCATTGGACAAACCTCCTGCAACGCACAAACGTAAAGGTACTGCATGGAATGAAAGGCTTGAAGGTGCACTGCAAAATTGCACTGGTGAAGCGGAAAAAGCAGGAACAAACCGTCAATTACGCCTATATCGGGACTGGAAATTTTAACGAAACGACAGCCGCGCTTTACAGCGATCTCGGACTGTTTACCTCGCATCAAGGCATTACGCAGGATGTTGAAAAGGTATTTACTTTTCTGGAAACAGCCATTCCATTCGAATGCAATCACTTGCTGGTCGCTCCTTACCGGATGCGCCAACAGCTTGAAGCTTTTATTGAACAGGAAACAAAAAATGCAACAAACGGCAGGGAAGCATTTATTTACATGAAATTAAACAGCCTGGTAGACGAAGAGATGATAAAACTGCTGTACAAAGCCGGTAAAGCTGGCGTCGACATTCGGCTGATTGTTCGCGGCATCTGCTGCCTGCAACCGCAAGTACCCGGATTGAGTGAAAATATTCAATGCATCAGCATAGTCGATAAATTACTTGAACACAGCAGGATAGCAATATTTTGCAATGGCGGCGACTACCAATATTTCATTATGAGCGCCGATTTGATGAGCCGTAATCTCAACCGAAGAATCGAAGTAGGTACACCCGTTTACGACAAAAATATCCGGCAAATGCTCTGCAACATTTTTGAAATTCAGTGGAATGACAATGTGAAAGCACGAAATATGTCGCCAACCCTGTTAAATACGTATGTTCCCCGAAAAGACGGGGAAGCTAAAGTACGGTCACAAACAGAGTTATATACTTATTTTGGAAATTTATCATTGTAATCCAGCGTAAATGATTAACTTTGCGCATCTTTTATGTTTCATTTTAATTTAATCTACAAATGGGAAAAGTCTTAATCATAGGCGCCGGCGGCGTAGGACGTGTAGTAGCATGTAAAGTAGCCATGAACGCTGGAGTGTTTGACGAAATTACGCTGGCAAGCCGCACAAAATCCAAATGCGACGCCATAGCGCAGGCAGTTGGCAACGATAAAATCAAAACGGCGCAAATAGACGCCGACAGCGTGCCGGAACTGATTGCCCTGTTTAAGGCCGAAAAGCCCGATATTGTCATAAATGTAGCGTTGCCGTATCAGGACCTGACCATCATGGACGCTTGCCTCGAATGTGGCGTAAATTATTTGGATACAGCTAATTACGAACCACGCGACGAAGCCAGATTCGAATACGGGTGGCAATGGGCTTATCATGACCGCTTCAAACAAGCCGGATTGACGGCCATTCTTGGCTGCGGCTTCGATCCGGGTGTGACGAGCGTTTACACGGCTTATGCAGCCAAACATCATTTCGACGAAATACACAACCTCGACATAGTCGACTGCAATGCCGGAAATCACGGAAAAGCTTTTGCCACTAATTTTAATCCGGAAATCAACATTCGCGAAGTGACCCAAAAAGGAAAATACTGGGAAAACGGCCAATGGAAATACACCGAACCTCACGAAATTCATCGTCCATTGAATTATCCGAACATTGGACCGAAAGAATCGTATCTGATTTATCATGAGGAACTGGAATCGCTGGTCAAAAATTTTCCCACTCTGAAACGCGCCCGCTTCTGGATG
>JAITHZ010000283.1 GCA_031279795.1 Bacteroidales bacterium | reverse complement strand
ATGGTATTTGACCAGCGGTTATACCGGAGATAAAGCCTATGGCTACGACCGGGAATGGACCGCCGTCGGATTTGTGGGACGACTCAATTATAATCTCCTGGACCGTTATTTGTTTCAGGCGAATTTTCGCGCCGATGCCTCCTCTGTTTTCGCTAAAAAAAATCGCTGGGGTTACTTCCCCTCCCTCTCTTTCGGATGGAAGTTCATTTCCGAGCCTTTTATGCAAAACCAGCGTGTGATTTCTTTCGGCAAGCTCCGCGCGGGATGGGGACAATTGGGAAACAACCGGATTGACGAAATGGCTCGCTATACGCTTTTGAATTCACAATACAATTATCCTTTCGGCGTAGGGAATCACACGCTTTATCCCGGAATCACCGCTACTTCGCTTGGCAATCCGGATATCCGTTGGGAAAAGACAGAAACGACCAATATCGGTCTCGACCTTGGTTTCTTCAGAAACAGCCTGGATTTCAGCGTGGAAGCATTTAACAGACTGACCACAGACATGTTGTTGCGCGTTCCCGTACCCCTGTCCGCAGGCCTTAACGATGCTCCAATGGTAAATGCCGGATCGGTTCGTAACCGGGGGATAGAGTTCAGTTTTAATTATAAAAACAAAATCAACCGGTTCAGATACGAGCTTGGTTTTAATGTCAGTTATATTAAAAATGAAGTGGTCAGCTTGGGAACCGGCAATGAACCCGTGTGGGGAGGCTGGTTGAACGAATCCAACATCAATGATTTTGTGACGAAAACCGATGTAGGCCGACCCATCGGCAGTTTTTACGGATATGTAACGAATGGCATTTTCAATACCGAAGAAGAAATAAAGGCCAGCGCACAATACGACTATGGCAAGAACGACTTCGAGCAAACTACCCGTCCCGGAGATTTTCGCTTTGTTGACTTGAACAAAGATGGACAAATTACGGCCGAAGACCGGACGTATCTGGGATCGCCGATGCCTGATTTCGTTTTTGGCATTCCTTTGTCGTTTGGGTATAAAAACTTCGATTTAACGGCTTTCTTTCAGGGACAAACCGGAAACAAAGTGTTCAATGTGATGGATTATTACCTGAACAATGCTTCATCAGGATATAACCTGTATGCCGACATTCGAGAAAAGCAATGGTCGGGACAATTGCGGGAAGACAGGGCATTTTTGCCCTTAAACCTGGACGGTTCCGTACCCGACCTTCGAAATTCGGATTTGAACCGTAACTTCAGAGCTTCGGATTTTATGTTGCACGACGGCTCGTATATTCGCTTAAAAGAATTGAGGTTAAGCTATCATTTTGATACAAAAATCTGCTCCAGATTGTTTGTGCAAAATCTATCGATGTTTGTCGGAGCCTATAATTTAGTAACGTTTACAGCCTACAACGGTTTTGACCCCGAGATTGGCAAATTAGCCGGCACCGAAAGCAATAACATTAATATGGGCATCGACCACGGAACGTATCCTCAATCGCGTACCGTAACGATCGGATTGAAAGTAACTTTGTAATGGATAAAATACAGCAAATATGAATAAGACATTTTTCAAAATAGTAACATTCAGTTTTGTACTGCTCTGTACATCAGGATGCACCGATTTTTTAGACAAAGAAGTGCAGGGATTTTCAACCGATGCAAATTTTTATGACACCCGGTATAAACTGCAGGCCGCTCTGAATGCAACTTACGATGTATTGCAGATGGATCTTTTTAACGAATGCGAATGGCGCTTCGGAGAAGCCTGCGCCGACGATGTATGGGGCGCTGACGAAGGATTGGGAAGCCAGATGGGCCAATTGGTCAATTTCAGATTTTCACCCTCAAATACCTGGATACGAGATCGGTATGCCATTAATTATGCCGGCGTTCATCGTGCCAATCAGGTGATAGCCAATGCCCATCGAGTAAAAATCGCTGATCACGAATATGCTTCGTATCGAAACATACGCGAAATATTGGGACAGGCCAAATTTTTAAGAGCATTCTACTATTTTAATCTGGTAAAAACATACGGCGGCGTACCCATCCGTCCCGAAGTGGAAACAGTGGACAATATGGTTATTCCCCGCAGTACAGCCGAGGAAGTATATGCCTGTATCGAAAAAGATTTAAGGGAAGCAGCGATCATGCTACCGTCAAGATATACCGGCAGCGATGCAGGGAAAATCGGCGAAGGCGCTACTCTTGCTTTACTAATGAAAGTACTGATGTATCAGGCAATTCCGGGGAAAAAATCCGGCAAATGGGAAGAAATAGTGCGTTTGGGCGAATTTTTTATTGACGGCCGGGCAATGACTTTCGGCGAGATACTTCACTATGACCCGGCGCAGGAAGACTGGGAAAACCTTCGCAAACGCCTTTGGTTCAAACCGAAAGAAGTAAATGGAGAAACAGACCCTTACGAAACGGCAGATACGCCGCTGATACCCTTACAAACCACCTATTCCCTCGAATATAAGGATTATGATGGGAAAAATATCGGCTATCTCGAACAGTTTTTCCTGGCGGGAGAATTTTGCAAAGGCTCTATTTTTGAAGTTGTATTCAAAGAGTCGGCCGATGGTTCTAACGGAGATACCAATGAAGGAACACCCATTTATACCAATCATTATTCGATCACTCCTCAGATATGGTGTAGAGAAGAAATAATGCAGTCGTTGTTTGGCAGCAGCGATCCGCGCAGAAGTTTTATGATTGGTCATCACGAATTTGCTCCGGACGGTGAAACAAACGAAGCTCCGCCCGCAACATATATGTCCCTGAAATGGTACACGCCGGTCAAAGAACGTCCGCAATACGGCGGTGATAACGGCAAAAACAGGCGTATAATACGTTATGCAGATGTGGTTTTAATGTATGCCGAAGCGCTGAATGAATGCGGTTTCGGTGCACGAGCGTTGACGGAACTCAATAAAAACAAGGCACTGGTAAATACGATTAACGGCAGTTCGACGCTCTATCCTGCCGGAGGATATGGACAGATGCGCGACAATATATGGACAGAACGGCGTCTTGAATTTTGTTTTGAATGGGACCGGTTCTTCGACTTGGTACGTCAAAAAAGGGCGGCAGCAGTTCTTAAGGCTTATGGTGCAAGTCGCGTCAACAAACGCGGTTATTATTTTCGCGAAGGCGTGAATGAAATGTTCCCCATTCCTCAACGCGAAATAGATATCTCCAATGGAGCAGTAACACAAAATCCCGGATATTAAAGGAATACCCTTTGAAATCTGTAAACTTTCAAAAATGATACACATGAAAAAAATAGTAAAAATAGCAACAGGAATATGCGCTTTCTTAGGTCTCTTTTCCTGTGAAGAAGCGATTAAAACGCTCCAGTTGGAAGCAAGCATCAACAAAGACTTGCTGACCGTCAATGAGTCAATGCTCATTGATTTCACCGGCAGCACCGCCGATCACATCGTTGTGTATCCCGGCGATGATATGCAAAATTATGATCTTCGCGACCAAAGCAACACCGGACTTGCAGTCAATAAAAAGGTGTTTACGTATTCATACCGGGTACCGGGCGTATATAAAGTAGTCTGTTTGGCCTCAACTGCCGGCGATAAGGCTAGCGATCTGAAATTCACTACCCGCTCATTTACGGTGAATGTCATTG
>JAITHZ010000233.1 GCA_031279795.1 Bacteroidales bacterium | reverse complement strand
TATTCGGATGCGCTTTGATGGCACGAATCAGACTTAACTGTAGTTCGGCGCCGGTGTGATCTTTGTGGTGGAGTATCCGAAATTCGGAATGACCACCTTCGCGGTGCAAGTCGAAATTTCCCTCATCATCTTTGTCAAAATCGACGCCCCAGTGAATCAGTTCTTTTATCTGTCGAGGCGCCTCCTTCACCACTTTTTCCACTGCCTGAATATCGCAGAGACCATCGCCAGCCACCAGCGTATCTTCAATATGTTTTTGGAAATTATCAACCAGATGATTCGTTACCGAAGCGATGCCTCCTTGTGCCAGAAATGTATTGGCATCTTCCAAACCGGTTTTGCATACAAGAGCTACTTTTCCTTTTCCTGCCACTTTCAGTGCGTAACTCATTCCAGCAATACCGCTGCCAATTATCAAAAAATCAAATCGCTTCACCATAAAATCTGAAAATTTTGAAGAATTGAGAAATTTAATGCAATTAAAAATGGGTAAGCTGACTATATCGCGCCGCTGCAACCTCCTACCCTTGCTGCGGTCAAACCCTGGGGGAGTCAAAGGGAGCTAGCCGTATAGGACTTACCCGACGACAATGGTAGACAGAATATTTGTTTCTGCAAATATTATCGGAAATAATTAAATGAGAATAAATATTTTTAACTATTGAGTTTTATTGCGTTACTATAAAATATTCATATTAACATCAGTAAAAAACAAACGAATGAGCTCAATTTCTTAGTTCAGCTTTTAGTAATACAAGAAATGAGTTTGCTATCGAAAAAAATTGCAAATAAAAAAACAAAATAAAATTGTCAGCATTAAAATTTTCAGTAATTTTGTCGGCGTAAAAATAAAATACTCACAATAAAAAAAATAGTATGGTAAATTACAATGATTTAGGCTTGGTAAATACACGCAAGATGTTTGCACAGGCAATTAAAGGCGGTTACGCAATTCCCGCATTTAATTTCAATAATATGGAACAGTTGCAGGCCATCATTCAGGCAGCATCCGAAACGAAATCGCCAGTGATTCTGCAAGTTTCGAAAGGAGCCCGTCAGTATGCCAATGCTACCTTGCTGCGCTACATGGCCGAAGGAGCTGTGCAATATGCTCGGGAACTGGGCTGGGAAGCGCCACAAATTGTATTACACCTTGACCATGGCGACAGTTTTGAAACCTGCAAGTCATGCATTGACTCCGGTTTTTCTTCGGTGATGATCGACGGTTCGCATCTTTCGTACGACGAAAATGTGGCTTTGACCAAACAGGTTGTCGAATACGCGCATCAGTTTGATGTGACCGTAGAGGGCGAGCTGGGCGTTTTGGCCGGAATTGAAGACGAAGTCTCGGCCGACCATCACACCTATACGGAACCGGACGAGGTGATTGATTTTGTTTCAAAAACAGGTTGCGATTCGCTGGCCATTTCCATAGGTACATCGCACGGCGCCAACAAGTTTACTCCCGAACAGTGCACACGCGACGCAAATGGCATTTTGGTTCCCCCACCACTTCGTTTCGACGTACTGGAAGAAATTGAAAAACGAATACCCGGATTCCCGATTGTGTTGCACGGCGCTTCGTCTGTTCCACAGGAAGAAGTGGCTACCATCAATAAGTATGGCGGCGCACTGAAAGACGCCATCGGCATTCCCGAAGAACAGTTGCGCAGGGCTGCAAAATCGGCCGTTTGCAAAATCAATATTGATTCAGACAGTCGTCTGGCCATGACCGCAGCTGTCCGTGAAGTTTTTGCCAACAAACCGGCTGAATTTGACCCCCGTAAATATCTGGGGCCAGCTCGCGACAATATGAAAAGACTGTACAGACACAAGATTGAAGCAGTACTTGGAAGCGCGGGAAAAGGCGAAAAGTCTTAATATATTCAATTTTGAAAAGCAGGGTGACAAGGAGAGTTGCCCTGCTTTTGTTGCTTTTGTGATTTACAAAACAGTTTAACTCAAAAAACTGCATATCCATTTTTTGCTTTTTCTAAAGAAGAGTTTGATAAAACATAAAATGCCCAACGCTGCATGCCATCGCAATTTCAATCATTGGAGAAAATAAATAGTATGATAATATTTTTTAAAACTGACAAACAAAGCATTATTGCTGTAGAAACCAACCAGCTGATATCGCCAGATGATGGGAAGAAACTGAACTGGCTTTTTGGCAATGCCATTCGGCTGGAATCCGACCATGTTGATGGCAGTTGTGTGGGGCCGCGCAAGGAGATGGTTACGCCATGGTCAACCAACGCCGTCGAAATCACACAGAATATGGGCATTACCGGCATCAACAGGATAGAAGAGTATTTTCCAGTCGAAACCGAACGAACTGAATATGATCCCATGCTGCAACGAGTTTACACCGTATTGGATCAGTCGCTTTTTACTGTCGATAAAAAACGGCAGCCAGTTATTTATGTGGATGATGTTGCGGCTTTCAATCGACAGGAAGGCTTGGCCTTGAGCGCCGAAGAAATCGCATACCTCAATGCGCTCTGCACAAAAATAAATCGGAAACTGACCGACAGTGAAGTATTTGGCTTTTCGCAGGTTAATTCGGAACATTGCCGCCATAAAATTTTCAACGGACGGTTCATCATCGACGGACAGGAAAAGGAAAATTCGCTGTTTGCTCTGATTAAAAAAACGTCAGAGATAAATCAGAACCGGTTACTTTCGGCTTATAAAGATAATGTTGCGTTTAATAAAGGGCCTGTAATCGAACAGTTTGCTCCATCGAACGCTGAAACATCCGCCTATTTCGAAACGAAAAACATCTGCACGGCAATTTCATTGAAAGCCGAAACGCATAATTTTCCAACTACGGTCGAACCGTTCAACGGCGCAGCAACCGGCACAGGCGGGGAAATTCGCGACCGGCTGGGCGGCGGAAAGGGAAGTTTGCCATTTGCCGGAACAGCCGTGTACATGACGGCTTATCCGCGAACTATACCCGACAGAGCGTGGGAAAATGCATTTCCACCACGTAAATGGCTGTACCAAACGCCGGAACAGATTCTGATAAAAGCCTCAAACGGCGCTTCGGACTTCGGCAACAAATTTGGGCAACCGCTGATTTGTGGCTCTGTCTTGACATTTGAACATACTGAAAACGGAAAAAAATATGCCTACGACAAAGTGATCATGATGGCCGGCGGGGTAGGATTCACCGGCCTGTGCGACTGTTTGAAGGACACGCCGACGCCAGGTGAAAAAATTGTCGTACTTGGAGGCGACAATTACCGCATTGGAATGGGCGGCGGCGCAGTTTCGTCGGTCAATACTGGCGAATACGAAAATGCCATAGAACTGAATGCTGTGCAACGAGCCAATCCGGAAATGCAAAAACGGGTGGCGAACGTTATTCGCGCACTGGTCGAAAGCGACGGCAATCCTATAGTTTCCATTCATGACCATGGCGCTGGCGGACATCTCAACTGTCTGTCGGAACTGATCGAATCAACAGGCGGAAAAATTGACATAGCCAAACTGCCCGTAGGCGACCCTACACTTTCGGCGAAAGAAATCATCGGTAATGAAAGTCAGGAACGGATGGGTTTGTTAATCAGGGAAAAAGACATCGCGCGGGTACAGCAGATCGCCGAACGCGAACGTGCGCCCATGTATGTTGTTGGACAAACGACCGGCGACATGCAGTTTGTTTTCGAACAACCCGACGGAACGAGACCAATTGACCTGAAGCTGGAGGACATGTTTGGAAATCCTCCACGTACTATATTGGAAGACAAAACTGTAACCGAAAAATATCAGCCACTCACATATGATATCACCCAACTGCATGTTTACCTCGAACATGTCTTACAACTGGAAAATGTGGCCTGCAAAGACTGGCTGACAAACAAAGTCGACCGCTCGGTAACAGGGAAAGTCGCCCAGCAGCAATGTCAGGGCGAAATACAGTTGCCACTGAGTGATTGCGGCGTGGTTGCGCTTGATTATCTGGGAGAAAACGGTATTGCAACTTCTATTGGACATGCGCCGCAAGCTGCGCTGGCCGATCCCGAAAAGGGTTCGATTCTTGCAGTGGCCGAAGCGTTGACAAACATTGTTTTTGCTCCGTTGACAGGCAACAGCTTGGCTTCGGTTTCGCTTTCTGCAAACTGGATGTGGCCCTGCCGAAATAACGGTGAAGATGCACGCCTCTACAGAGCGGTGAAATCCTTGAGCGATTTCTGCTGCGAGTTGGGGATCAACGTCCCGACGGGTAAAGACAGCCTTTCTATGACGCAAAAATATGATAATGAAAAAGTTATCTCACCAGGCACAGTGATTGTTTCTGCAGCTGCGGAGGTTTCCGACATCAAAAAAACGGTCTCTCCTGTGATTGTAAATGACACATTGACCTGCCTTTATTATGTGGATTTTTCGTCCGACAAACTGCAACTGGGCGGCTCGGCATTTGCGCAATCGCTGAACCGGATAGGCGACGAGGTACCGACTGTGCGGAATGTGGATTATTTTAACGATGCCTTTTGCATCATTCAACTGTTGATTAGCAAAGGATTAATCCTGTCCGGACATGATATTTCTGCTGGCGGCTTGTTGACAGCTTTACTCGAAATGTGCTTTGGTAACCGCAACGGAGGGTTATCTATTGATTTGAGCATTCCATTCGCAACCGGTGATATTGTTACGCTGTTATTCAGTGAAAATCCGGCTGTTATTATTCAGGTAAGAGAATGGCAAATAGTTGAAGATTATTTAAAGCACAATGAGATACGGTTTGCAAGAATTGGTAACCCGATAGATGAACGGAAATTGCTCGTATGGAAAGACGAAGAAACATACACATTTAATATCGACGCTTATCGCGACATCTGGTTTTCCTCTTCGTGGTTGCTCGACAGAGCGCAAAGCGGCGAAATTTGTGCCAAAGCGCGTTTTGATAATTACGGATGCCAACCGTTGTCATTTCGTTTCAATTCAGCATTTACCGGAGAATTATCGCTCTACGGTCTGTCCGTTAAACGGAAAACGAAAACCGGTGTGCGTGCTGCGATTATTCGAGAAAAGGGTGTGAACGGCGACAGGGAAATGGCTTACGCGCTGTTCCTTGCCGGATTCGACGTAAAAGACGTGCACATGACCGACCTCATCTCCGGTCGTGAAACGTTGGAAGACATTAACATGGTGGTCTATTGCGGCGGTTTTTCTAACTCCGACGTGCTTGGCTCTGCCAAAGGCTGGGCTGGCGGATTTCTTTACAACGAACAGGCCAAGAAAACACTGGACGCATTTTATGCCCGTAACAACACATTGAGTCTGGGTATTTGCAACGGCTGCCAGTTGATGATGGAGCTTGAACTGATTTGTCCCGAATACGCCGAACATCCCAAAATGCAACAGAATGATTCGCATAAGTTCGAATCGAATTTCATAGCGCTGGAAATACCTGAAAATCATTCCATTATGCTTGGCTCTTTAGCCGGAAGCCGCTTAGGAATCTGGGTTGCTCATGGCGAAGGCAAATTTTACCTGCCTTGCAGCGAGGAACGCTATCACGTAATTGCCCGTTACGCCTACGACGCCTATCCTGCAAATCCAAACGGTTCGCCTTCGGCAATAGCTGGTATCTGTTCGGCCGACGGTCGCCATTTAGCCATGATGCCTCATCTGGAACGGTCTATTTTTCCATGGCAATGGGCGCATTACCCATTAAACAGGAAAGATATCGACCAAATCACCCCATGGATAGAAGCATTTGTTAATGCACGTAAATGGATTAACGATTTTTAAAACAGACAGATTAAATGACATGAAATAAATTGTTACTTTTGTAAAGTGAAATTATAAACGATAAATACATTACGATATGATTTAAATAACTGATAATTAAATAATTATAAAAATAGCGATAACTCGTTATTCTTGGACAATCAATTTCCACTCAACTCATATTCATCATGGGTTATCCGTATCAAGAATAAGAAGTGAGCGCCGTGAACGGCGTGGAACGACTTATAGATACGGATAGGCGTGGAAACCTGATTGTCAAAAAGGTTGTTCCACGCTATTTTTATTGACAAAATTCAAAAATCCGACGACGGTTCGGCCGCCATAATATATGAGACAGATCCGCAACTGTTCAAAAAAAATTGTGGAGTGAAACTGCTGAAATACTTAAAATTACAGCAAAAAGAATAAATTAATTAATTAAATGTTAAAGTTATGAAGAGTATTTTTATTGTTGTGATGTTGGCAATATTTGCATTGCCAATGTTTGGTCAATCGTCTAAGTATAAAGAAGCAAGGGCATACCTATTGAATGAGGGATATTCTATTTCAACGGAACAATATGCGGACTTAGCGCAGGGCGAAACGGCAGGACATACCAAAACATTTTACAAAAACAGTGAGTATTTTATTTTTGCCATATCTGACGACTCTGATGTTACAGATGTAGATATTTATCTGAATGATGCGAGCGGCAGCATATACACAAAAGATACCGATACATCAAATGTTGCTGTAGTTACATTTAGTCCGTCATTTACGCGAGAAATGCGAGTCGTTATGAAAAATTATGCTTCTAATACACCAAGTTACAAATCAAGATGCAGGATTTTGATTGCTTATAAATAGAAAATGAAAATCACTCTGGTTGTTAGAATCGCTTCTGCGGAGGTTAGTAGGAACAAATAACGCGGATAGCATTGAATGGTTATTCGCGTTTCTGTTCAAATTCAAAAGAGTTTCGAGTGCAGAATTAGTGTTATGTTAATGTTAAAAAGTCGGTTTATTGATTGATTAAATTTTGATTATTAGGATTTTGAAAATTTATAAACGTCATTTTAACATTAACTTATCACTAGTTGGTCTACTGCCAGCCGCCGTCATTGCATGGAATTCGGGCAGGAACGTACAGTAATAAACTGCTTCTTTTGATCGTTTTTGTTCAACCCATAATTGTTTTTCTTGCTTTCACAATGTAATGACATATCGCAAGGTATCAGCATTTTACCATCAAAATATCCCAAAAGAAGTTGCTTGAAACCCTCAATAGTTCTGCCTGTTTTTTCAAGCAATGTATCATCTATTATAAAGCAACGTACTTGATTATCAATACTTTCACAATTCTTTTGGATAATTCGGATGAATCGTTTTGCAAAGCTCATCAACATCTTGCGCCAATCAATTTGAGAATTATTCATCAAACGATATAATATGTTTTCATCCAGAGTTTTAGAGCCAGTTTTTTGTTCAGCATATATACTCAAGCCGCCCAAGCGTATCAGGATCAACTTGACAATTAATGTTACCATCGAATAACCATGCTGTTTCAAGTCTGAAAACGACTTCAATAATTGTCCGATTCGAAAATGTTTTGCAAATCCGAGAACCCCCTCGTCTATTTTTTTCTCGCGTAAAACGCTTGCTATTTCATTCAA
>JAITHZ010000227.1 GCA_031279795.1 Bacteroidales bacterium | reverse complement strand
AATTAGCTTTCATATCTTCGTGTACTTCTTTTTGCAGGTCGATTCCCAGTTTGCGGTATGCGCGAATAATTACGTCTGTGCACACACCTTTGCCAGCCGGAATATCGCCATTAGGATACGGTATCCGGTAGTAGGATGGATCGTAAATGACTCTGTCGTTTGTCAATTCAATGGCGGCAGCGCTGAGTCGCGTCGCAAAACTGTGTATTTGAACTTGTGAACTGGATACTGATGTGCCGAATATCCACAGAAAAAGAATTGTTTTCATTTTTGAAAAAATAAGTTTATTTCACCGAATGTCGGATATATTCCACGTCTGCTTTTTTGATGTATTCTATAATATTTACGTATATGTTGTGGAAACCATATTCATCGGATTTCATTTCGGCAATGGCTTTGTCTTTGCTTATGTTTTGGAAAACAATGCGGTACATGGCTATGATAAGTCCGGTTCTGTCCGAACCATGCATGCAGTGAATCAAAATCGCACCTTTTCGGTTTTTGATGATTTTCAGTGCATTGATTACATCTTTGTCTTTTATTCGGTGGGCATTCATGCGGACTTGGTGCAGGATAAGATTCGTCTTCTTTGCGTATTTTTGGTCGGAATGTCGGTAACGCAGGTTCAACACTTCGCAAATACCATATTTTTTCAGCGCAACGAATTGTGCTTCATCGGGCTGTTCTGAACGGTAAATACCTTCGTCTATCCGGTACATGTTTTCCAGTCCCACGCTGTCGATTTTCACAGACATTTGGGAGTACAACAACGCCGGATAGATGAACAGCAGTAGCAGTAATTTTTTCACAGGACGTATAAAAATCATTTCATTACATTTTCAATCAACGGATAAAAAGAAGGCAGATTAAATGTCCTTGCCTGCCTTCTTTACATTCATTGTCTTTTGGCTATAAATTAAAATTCTTATGCCTGTCCGCCTCCGAAACCGATAACTGGCGGGATAAAGCCTGTTCCGTTTTCGGTCTTTTTAATGGCGCCGAAATATGCTTCATATTTCCGAATATTTTCTTCCAAAGCTACTTGCAGTCCTTTGGCATGTTCGGGCGTCAGGATAACGCGCGACATTACTTTTGCTTTCGGCATATTCGGCATGACGCGAATAAAATCTACTACAAACTCCGACGTAGAGTGCGAAATAATCACCAAATTGGAATAAATACCCAGTCCAACATCGTCTGATAATTCGATATTTATCTGATCCTGATTCGGGGCTTTCTTGTCGTTTTCCATAATTTTTTGTTGTTTAAAATAGACTGCAAATTTAAAACAAATATCCGAAAAATGGTTAATACTTCATTTTTTAACAATCCCAGTATAAGTAAGTGGATTACCGCCGCCTTTCAGCGAGAGATTGAGCGTTTCGTCTGTCAGCGTACCTGTCAATTCGGTAATTGTGTACTCTGGAATAAAGTTGTTCATCGCTATTGGCACAATCCCGTCTCCAGTCAGTGTAATAGCGTTTGCGTCGCTTTTCATGCCAACTCCTACCACGATCATTTTGTCAAGGGTCATGGGCATTTTTGGTGAAAACTTTACCTGGTGCATGGTGATGGTCGCCGTATTGTCTGTCAGTTTATCGACGGTAATTACGATATTCTCCTGTTTATAATCGGTTGCATCTGTTTGCTTGACGGTGAGCGGACATTCGTAGTCGGTTCCTTTTTTTGCTTCTTCACTCAAAATGCCGACGTACAAGATTGAATAGGGGCCTATTTTAAGCGTAACCAGTGCAGTGTTGACTGTCAACAGACCAGATATTTCGCCGATAGTGAATTGCGGTACGCCGCGTCCGTTGGAAAACGGTACGATGCTGTCTCCAGCCAAACCCATCCCTGCTTCCAGTAACGCAATGGATATGCCAGATATGGTTATGTCCATCGCTGGCATTTTGTCGCTGAATCTCACCTGCTTCATCACGATGGAAATCATGGCGTTCGTTTCTTTGCGAATGACCAGTTGGGTTTCTGCCTGCGCATAGGAAACAGCATCGCCTTGTTTTACCTCAAGGTCTCCACTATATTTACCTTCCGTCATTTCCCTTGGCTCTGGTTCTGGCTCTGGGTTGGGGTTTGAATCATTATCACAGGACATGAGCAAGACTGAAATGGCGATAAATGCCACAAATAATTTGTTAATTACGTTCGTCGTTTTAACAGTTTTCATCATTTTCATCATTTTTAAATTTGTTAAGTGTATGTTAAGTTAAAATTTAATTTATTATTATTTTTAGCGAAATGCCAGCTTGCAATGGTTTGCCTTGCTGAACAAACGAATTTCCTACCGATTTGAAGTAGAATGTGTTAAATTCTGTTCCCGTCAAATTTTTTGTCCACAAGCTAATGTTCATCCGCTTTTTTTCGTAAGAAACGACGCCGCCCAATTGTCCATAGAAAGGCTGCGAAAATGTGTTGCTTTCGTTCCAGTAAATTTTCCCAATACCCTGCCAGTCAGCCTGTAATGTCAGTTGGTCAATCCAACGATTGTTGAAGGAAAAGCAATACGAACTGGATAAATAAACTGTATGC
>JAITHZ010000213.1 GCA_031279795.1 Bacteroidales bacterium | reverse complement strand
AATTGCGTCTTCCAGCTTTCTTCAATTTTTACTTCTGCCATGAGCTATTAATTAAACTAATACTTATTTATATACACGGTAATAAACTTTCTGTCCGTCGAAAGTATGCACAATACAGGCGAGCGCTTGTCCCTTTTCCAGCGAAGAGGCGTCGAATGAAAGCAGCATTTTTCGCCGAAAGGCAGGAAAATCGCCGTTTGTTGAGTGGCGTATTTCGAGGTAAAGTCTTCCGTCATCGGGATATGTCGCGGAGAGATTGTTCACCAGCGAAATAGTATGTGCCACTGTATCGGCATAAATGTAGCATGACATGTTGATGTAATTTCCACTTATCCAGATACTTTCTAATTCCATTGGTTCAATTCCGGGCATGTTGCTGTCGTTTTCGGTCAGTCGTTTTATTGGCAGCACAGGCACGTTGCTTAGCGAATAGACGCGGACAGTTTCGTCAAAGCCTGATGTATTGGTTTTCAGTGGATAGTACTGCAAGAGAACACGCTGCCTGTCAGTAAGCCGAGAGCGGTATTGATCGGGAAGCGTTTCGGGGAAGAGTGTTGTTCCGTTATCCAACTGAAAATAAATCCTGTCTGCATTGACATGTGCAACTGCCATTTCTATGATAAATTCCGTAATACCCTGTTCGTTATCGTCGCTGCAACAGGGAAAGAGCAAACAAAGTGTAAAAAATACGACATAACATACCGCTGTCGGTTGCTTGAAAACAGTTAAGGAATTATCCATTTTCTAATTTTTTCACATAAACATGCATAAAATAGAGCGGAATGATGCCGAAAATGCCAAAAGAGCAGTCAATCAATTGCCAATAAAAAGGGATTTCGCGAATCGTTCCACAAATAAAAGCCAGTGGAACAATGCCTGTACAGGCAATCATTCCCCAGTAAATGATCCATTTATTGCGCACAGGTTCACGGTATAATCCAATGAAAGCCACCGCAATAACAATATGAGCAAAAGCCAGCCAGTCGGTTCCGTACATAAGAAACGGATACTGCCCGCTTGTGTTGCTCAATCCTTCGTTTACCAGAGCAATCCAGTATTTCAGTCCGGTGTAGGTTTCAGGCGTTGCTTGAGCGTCAATGCCCAGCCACGAGGCCATCATACGCAATTCCGCTACCAACGGAAAGGCAGTAAGGCCGCTCAGCACAAGCGCAACTATAAAAAATATTGTCAGCAACCGGATTTTTCGCAATGGCTCATTCTTCATAATTTACAATTTTAATTTTTAGGTCAATATGTTTATCATGAATTTTTGACAGAGCGAGCAAGGCAAAAACAGCGCCCAGCAAAGCAAAAAGCATGTCTGACTGTGCATCCCACACATATCCCTGCGTCCCGAGAAAATCTTCTGCATCAGCGCCTTGCACACATGCGACCCACCATTCTGCAATTTCATAAAAAGCGCTGATAGCAAGGCAAATAGCCGTAATGATAAAAAACAGCAATTTTCCCCGCTGCAAGGGTGAAATACGCAGCAAAACTTCCCGAATGAGGATCGCCGGAATAAATCCCTGCGCAAAATGTCCGATTTTGTCGTAATTATTGCGGGAAAAGCCGAACCAGTCCTGCATCCAGTAACCCAATGGAGCTTTGGCATACGTATATATGCCTCCAATATTTAAGATAACAAAATGAATAATGAGCCAAGCATATACAAAATTCGTAAACTGAAATTTTCGGTAAGTAAAAAACAGTATCGGAAAACCGATAATAATCGGAGCGACTTCTTCTGCCCAGACTTGCCGGTGTTGGGTTATGCAAAGCGAAACAGTCAATATGGCTAATGTACAGATACTGAACCAGACAGGATAATTTTCTTTTTTCTCCACAGTTTTCTCCATAATTTGTCGAATTGTTTTTTTGAAATAAGCGGCAAAAATAAGTATTTTTGATAACATATTAATAATACCTCATCAAAAATTTCCATAATTACGAATTACGGAGTAGTCCGGAACATACCTGATTGAAAAGAAATTATTTATTAATTTAATTGATGTAATTATAAAGAAGCTTAAGAGTGAGTTATTTGCATCATAAAAAATATTAAATTTATCTATTGTTTCGTCAAAAAAAGCACTTCTTCGTTTCGGGCATTCAGGTAAGTTTCAGCAGGAAGCTTCCGGATGGTCATCACCTGTTTTTCGAGCGACAGAATTTCGGCGCTCATTTGTTGACGTTTAGAAGTTGGGGCGCTGGCATATTCCATTCGTTTATTTTCCAGTTGGTTTTTCATCTCGTTGAGTTGCCGTTCCATCAATTGCGCCTTTTGAAAGGTGGAACGTGCTATATCGCTTTTAAAATCAGTTAGTTTTCTATATACTAATTCCCCTGCGATGACAAATAAAAATGTATCAGCCAGTTCGTTTGGTTTATTTTCAGAAAAAATCTGCTTGCGCAAATTCGAAAAGTTCTCGTTGGCATTCAGAGTTTCTGCGATGCAGGTTATTTTTGCGCGATTTCGGAGATAGGCAAGATTTTCATTGTGGAGTATTTTTTTTTCGTCATTCGGGAGAAAAATGTAAATCACTGCTTTTCCTACAGGCTGATTGCGGTCGGATGCGAACCAGCCGACTCCATTTTTTTCATCGAAAGCCATCATGTAATCGTTGTCGGGCGAATTGAAGGGCATGCCAAGATTTTCTGGAATCAGATACGAATTGGTTGCCAGGTTATAACGGGTAACGAACAAATCGTACCCACCCAGTGAATTTTCGCCTGTAGATGCAAAATACAGCGTAAGGCCATCGTTCTGCAAAAATGGAAAATTTTCGTCGTATGGCGAATTTACTGTGCTGCCCAAATTCCATTCGTCGTCATATCCATTTAGCAGTTTTGTCCGCGAAAACAAATCCAGGCCGGCGCCATCCGCATCTCGCGCATACAACACGCGATTGCCGCGTTCGGTTTGATATAGCGCCGCATTTACATTCCCTTTTGTGTTAAAAAAATTGTTATACCACATCAACTGTCCTGATTCGTGCAGCCTGTATGTGTCCAGAAGTTCAGCTTTATTCACAACCAGACTGTCAATTATTTTCACATTTTCAATGCGTTGCAACATGCTGTCGCCCAGTTTTGCTTTATCTGCCTTCAGTTGATAAACAGCCGCAAGTTCTGGGTCATTTTTTATCGTGTTCAGGTAGGCGTCGTAATAATCTTTGGCTTCGGAAAAGCGGTATTGGCGGAAAAACATGTCACCCAGATAAATATTTGCTTCTGCATTATTTTTCGCAGATGCGATTTTCAGGTATTTTTCGGCGTTTGTTAAATCGCCTGTACGAAGGCAACTCAGGCCATAATAGAGATTGCAGGCAGCGTTGTTCGGCGTTTTTTTCAGCAGAGCTTCAAATGCTGTTTTGGCTTCGCTGTAGTTTTCGTTGGCAAACAATGCGATAGCGCTTTCGTATGTTTGTGAAAATGCTGCTGATAGTTGAATGAATAGTATTCCCAGAATGAATAAACGTTTCATGATTTATTATATTTATGCAACCAAACGGTATTTCTCAATATAAAAATAAATTAACAATATCTTACTTTCTAATAATCAACTTCGGCCATTACCGGACAATGGTCGGAATGAACAACTTCTGACAGAATGCCAGCATTTTTGAGTTTGGGTCGCACTTGTTCGGTAACAACATGATAATCAATGCGCCAGCCCAAATTTTTAGTTCGAGAATTAGCAAGGTAACTCCACCACGAATATTTTTCAGGCGAGGCGTCAAATTCACGGAATGTATCCACAAAACCGCTGGCAAAAAGTTCATCCAGCCATTTGCGTTCTTCCGGCACAAATCCCGACGATTTTTTGTGTCGCTCGGGGTGATTGATGTCAATTGACTTATGAGCAATGTTAAAGTCTCCGCAAATCAGCAATTCCGGACGTTCTTTTCGTAAATTATTGATAAATAAGGAAAAAGCATTGAGAAATTCCATTTTGAATCCCTGCCTGAGTTCGCCCATCGTGCCTGAAGGAATGTAAACGCAAAGAATAGTTAATGGGCCAAAATCGGCACGTATAAGGCGACCTTCTACATCAAACTGTTGTATTCCAATTCCTTGAGAATGAAAATCGGGTTTGCGTTTACTGAAAAGAGCCACTCCGCTGTATCCTTTTTTTTGGGCAGGATTCAGCAAAATATGATAGCCCAAGCTTTGGAAAAAGAGCAGGTCAATTTGATCTTCATGTGCCTTTAGTTCCTGTAGACAAAGCACATCGGGGTTCTCCTTTTCAATCCATTCGGCAAATCCTTTGTTCCAAGCCGACCTGATACCATTTACGTTATATGAGATGATTTTTTGCATTATTTAGTAATTTACACAACTTATATTTAATGCAAAAGTAAGATATTTATTGGTAAGAGATACCATTTATACAAATTTTAATATTATCCCTCCAAATTATTCAGATGTGCAACTTTTACGTCTTTAAATAAATTGGAAGCAAACACAAATTTGTTTAAATTTTCGTTAGATGAAGTAAAAATGCCTTCTTTCGTTCCTTCCCATTCTTTTATACCTTTGTTTATAAAGATAATATGGTCGCCAATTCCCATTACCGAGTTCATATCGTGGGTATTCACTACGGTAGTCATGTTATATTCCTGCGTGATGTTCTGAATTAGTTCATCAATTACCAGTGAAGTTTTCGGGTCCAAGCCTGAATTGGGTTCGTCGCAAAATAAATATTTGGGTTTCAGCGCTATAGATCGGGCAATAGC
>JAITHZ010000210.1 GCA_031279795.1 Bacteroidales bacterium | reverse complement strand
GGATGGTTTGAATTGCTGTTTGTTAATGTTTTAGGATTTCCGTTTAATACCGGAATGGTCGTTTATTTCATTCTTGCCGTAGGCCTGCTGCTCTGGAGCATCTACGAAACACTGGCGCGCGATGTCAATGAATTTCGGGTAAAAATATCGTTTGCCGCCTGCATTATTCTCATTGGTTTGCCGTTGATTGGCGGTATCGTACTGGGAATTCTCATTAGCATAGTTCTGGTTATTTTCCTGTTCAACAAACGCAATCTGAGCATCCGGGCAGTAAACACTACGCTGCTCTGTCTGCTGGTGATTCTAATTGGTTATGCGTCGTACAGTGTGATAATCATCCGTTCGTCGGCTAATCCTCCGATGGACCAAAATTCGCCCCGTGACGTATTTTCGCTTGCCAGCTACCTCAACCGCGAACAGTATGGCGAACGTCCACTTTTTTACGGACATTCGTACGCTTCCGAAATGAAGCGCGACGCTCAGGGACGGGCTGTTACCAAACAGGGTAAGGCTCTCTGGGTACGTAAACCTCATACCGGCGAAAATGAAAAAGATTCGTATTTCGTTGCTCATCACAAGATTTCATACGAATATGAAGACGAAATGCTGTTTCCGAGAATGTACAGCCAGTTGGATGAACATCTCTCCGATTACAAATACTGGGGAAATGTGACAGATAAAATGATAAAGGGAAAAAAAGGTACGCCAACACCAACTTTCTTCCAAAACATTCGCTTCTTCTTCTCTTATCAGCTGAATTTCATGTACTGGAGGTATTTTATGTGGAATTTCGCCGGACGTCAAAACGATATTCAGGGATACGGCGACATGACGCGAGGTAACTGGATCACCGGATTCAATTTCATCGACAACCATATTTTAGGACTGGGCGACCAGAGTAACTTGCCAAGCGAAATGGCCAACAACCGCGGACGTAATGTCTTTTACATGCTTCCGCTATTGCTTGGTATCATCGGCCTGCTCTATCAGGCATTTTCAGGAAAGAAAGGCGTTGAAAGTTTTTGGATTACATTTCTCTTATTTTTCATGACAGGAATCGCCATTGTACTTTATTTGAATCAAGCGCCTCACCAGCCGAGAGAACGCGATTATGCATACGCAGGCTCGTTCTACGCCTTTTGTATCTGGATTGGACTGGGCGTGATTGCGGTGGCAAAACTGTTTGAAAAAGCCTTTCCAAAAACGCTCGCTGCTGTTGCGGCTTCCTTGCTGGCGTTGCTTGTTCCGTTGCAAATGGTCTCGCAAACATGGGACGACCACGACCGCTCCAACCGAACTACTACGCCTGACTTTGGGTATAATTACTTAGAATCGTGCGAAAAAGATGCAATCATTTTTACCAATGGCGATAACGACACTTTCCCGCTGTGGTATGCTCAGGAAGTTGAAGGAAAGCGCACCGACGTTCGCGTGTGCAATCTCAGCTACCTGAATACCGACTGGTACATCAGCCAGATGAAACGCTACAGCTACGATTCGGAACCGTTGCCTGTTTCGTGGACAAAAGAACAGTACGTGGAGGGAAAACATGATGCAGTCTATCTGGTTGATATGGTTGAAGGACAGACAATTGACCTGGAATGGATAATAACAAAATTCCTTCTGTCGGACGACCCGCAAATAAAAAATTTCCGCCATCAATATGAGGATTTAGAAGTTATTCCGGCAAAGAAATTTTTCATAAACATAGATCCTGCCGATGTTCAAAATGCTGGCTTGATGCCTGTAGATACTGCATATAAGCTTGATCCACAAATTGTTATAAATGTAAGCAATAAGCGGGCGCTATCGAAAAGCGACCTGATTGCTCTTGACATGCTCCTGACAAACAAATGGAAACGTCCGATATATTACTCCACAACCGTTGGCCCTGAAATGTATCTTGGACTGTATGGCTATTTTTCTCTGGAAGGAATGGCTTATCGCGTAATGCCTTATCGTGTTGATGGAGACGTGAATACCGACAGAATGTACGACAACATAATGAACAAATTCCGCTTCGGAAACGTGAAAGATCCAAAGGTTTACATCGACGCAAACATCATGAATGGTTGCCAGACTTTACGGTTAAGGTTTTACCAGTTAGCTGAAGCGCTGGTTGAAAAAGGCGAGATTGACAAGGCGCGGGCTGTATTAGACAGAAGCATGGAGGAAATTCCGGTTAATGGAAATATTCATTTCGACAGACCGTTGCTCTACATTTCGGCGCTGTATTACGAAACAGGTGAAAGGGAAAAAGCAAAAGCCATTCTGGAAGCCTCTGCCGCCAACAGCGTAGAGTATCTAAGATGGTACAGCTCACTCTCGAATGCACAGTACTATTCGCTGGCCAATTCCGATGTCAAGGAACACTTGAGCGCATTGCAGTTTGCTGCTACAACATATCAAAAAAATAACGAAGAAGCTTTGTATAAAAAACATCTGGAAGATTTTCAAATCTTTGCCTCCAGATGGATGGCATTGCAGGAAGCTACAAATTCAACGAATTAACGAAATATTGCATTTATGTTCATTGAACAGCCTCCTTTGCTGTACAGGGCTTTTTTTCCAGGCGCTATCTGGCGGATTCCTTCCAGAAACGAAAAGCAGATCTTTCTGACTTTCGATGATGGGCCTGTCCCCGAGATAACGCCTTGGGTATTGGATATATTGGATAATTACGGAATTAAAGCCACTTTTTTTTGCGTAGGCGACAATATTGCAAAACACCCAACTATTTATGCTGAAGTTTTACAAAGAGGACATTTGACTGGCAATCATACATTTAATCATTTGCAGGGATGGAAAACCTTGACAAGCAACTATGTAAACAATATAGAAAAAGCCGAAGAACTGATTCAATCCAATCTGTTCAGGCCGCCGCACGGTCATATTCGTCTCATGCAGCTACGTGCACTGACAAGCCAATACAACATCATCATGTGGGACGTTGTGACACGCGATTACAGCAAATATTGCACCGGCCAACAGGTCGTTGAAAACGTACGAAAATACGCGCGCAATGGGTCAATCATAGTTTTTCACGATTCCCTGAAAGCCGAGAAAAACCTGCGTTACGCCCTGCCTCTTTCTATTGAGTTTTTGCTGAACGAA
>JAITHZ010000148.1 GCA_031279795.1 Bacteroidales bacterium | reverse complement strand
AGAGAGAGAGAGAGAGAGAGAGAGAGAGAGAGAGAATCAAGCACTTACGTAGATTAAGAGCAAACGGTTTTTCGCGCGCGCGCGTAAACCGCAAAGAGAATAAATCGGCTGGTGTCTATTGCCGCAGCACACCCGGAAAACGGGAGGTGTTGCGGCTTTTTATTTGCAATCGAATCGGACATGCAAAAACGAAAATTATTAAGGTGTTTAACTTACTTGAAAACTTTTGCCATGGCACAATCTAAAAACAGGAATTGAGAATTAGAGAATTAAGAGTCGAGAATTAGGGAGTTAAAATTGAGAATTAGGGAGTTAAGAGTCAAGAGTCATAGCTGAGAATTAATAAGTCCATAATTAAAAATAGGGTTAATATTTAAGAATTGAGCGTCGTGTCTCCACATCGACCGGTTCGGGGTAAAGTCATTGTACGTTAGCCGCGAACGGGAGGATGACAAGAATGAAAATAAACATTCGCGTCGGACGGGCGAGGCAGTCAATTGTATAGCAATTGCGGGCGGTGTCACATATAGTGTGGTTTGCGTTTATATATACTTTTTATCAATGATGAATCCTTGTCCCGAATCATACGATTCATGTCGCCGCCATACCCCGTTCGCTTCCGTTTGCAATGGACACGGGTTTTTGAACCATGATTTTCACAGGATTTTCGGGATTATCAGGAAACTCCTGTAACTCTTGAGAATCCTGAGAATCTTAGGAAAATCTCGGTTCGGACAAATGAATATGCGTCTGTCGGTTGCGACAAGCGATGTGTAAAATGAAGTTTATTTAATACTATAAATTATTATGAAAAGAAACGTTTTAAAATTAAAAATGGAGTCCAGAGACCATTCGAAAAACGGGGCGAGTCCGAAAAGCCAGACGAGTAGGGAGAAATTTTTAAGGAATATATGATTATGGGGTTATTTGACAGGACAAAAGCGATATTGCTTAATCCCCAAAAAGAATGGGAAGTGATTGATGCGGAAGGCGAGTCTCATGCAAAGGTGTTGGCATCTTACGTGTTGCCGCTGACTGTATTCATGGCGATAGCTGTGATAATCGGCTACGGGCTGATAGGATACAGTATGATGGGTCATCGGATGTCCAACTTCAGACTGGGATTTACGCTTGCTGTTACGATGTCTGTGGCTATGGTGCTGAACATTTATCTTGCCGCATTAGCAGTCAATGCGCTTGCCGCAAATTTCAATTCACGGAAAGACTTTGACAAAGCCTTTTCGCTGGTTGCGCATTCTTACACGCCTATGCTGGTCGGCGGAATTTTCCACCTCATTCCCGGCATTGCGGCGCTGGCGTCAGTAGTTTCAATCTACAGTCTGTATCTGCTTTATACCGGGTTACAGGCAATGATGCGAACGCCGGCGGAAAAGAAGACCGTCTATTTCGTGGTAAGCATCATTTGCCTGGCAGCGATGTATTTTGTATCGGAAATGATATTTAAGGCTGTAGCGACGGGAATAATGATGAGCGGCGTACGGTTTTAGATTTTAAAATGATTATAATTATGTATTTCGTATTCTTTGGATTTTTAATGATAGCCGTTAGCGCCATTGTTCTGCCGTGGCTTAAAAAAAACACCCGGGCGGCTATAATATTTATGGGTCTTGTTTCTCTGGGTGTGACATTACTGGGACTTCCTCTGTTTGAAAATTTGGGGCAGTTAGGCAAAGTTTCTAGCGTTCAGGGCAGCTCGCTGGTTGTTGTGTTTGTCATGGCACTTATCGTCTGTACTTTGGGATTTTTAGCAGTTTCGGCATTATGTGCGGTTTCGACAGTAAAGCCCGACAAGTCTAAAAAAAAACTTGAAAAACACTTTCACGATTGCCGTTGCGACTGCGGCGGTTACGCTGACGCTTTTAATGCTGAGTGCGGTTATACGTCCCAGTATTTGGAAACACTTAATATTCGTGAATTATGAAGAAAATTAAAATTATCGGAAAATTAAAATTATCGGGACTGATTGTCGGCGCAATGTTTTTCACTGCGGCGCTGATCTCTTGCGGCAGCGGCATGTCGGGCACTTACATACCTAAAAATAAAACCGCGAAACGCTCGCACTTCAGCAAGTTCGTATTTCAGGGAGGCACGGTAAAAGTTTATCTCGGCATGGCCGGAATGAATATAGGGATGGCTTATGAAATCCGGTATAAACTTGAAGGCGATAAGCTCATACTTGAAGGCGGAGTGCCGGGAGTAAACGGACAAAGCATGGATTTTAAATACGACTATGCAAAAGAAGAAATTTCGCTCTCGCTTGGCGAAGAAATGAACGAGTATGCACCCGTGTGGGGCAAGGAGGGAACTTTTGACCCGAACGCGCCCGAAGAAACTAAAAAGGAGAAAATACCCGACCAATCTAAAGAAAAAGGAAGCAATCCGGTTTCCGAAGAGAATAAAAAAGAGGCGCCTTCGGATGCTAAAACGATTAAAGGCACGTTCACTTATTCAGGCGGCGATATAGCACGGGACATAATGAATGATTATAAAACCGGTTTTTGTTTTTCTACTGATTATTTCAATAAAAACGCAACCGAATATAATCACGATTTGGCAATAATGTCCCTTCAATTGGCTATGGCGGCTTTTGGACTTCATAATGAAAAATATGGCGCAAACAAAGCCGACAACATTGTAAAATTATTGGGCGATATGAAGTTTGAATATATTGAACCTAAAGGATATGATAAGGATCCAACCCCAGATTCCATTGCTGTTGTTTTTGCAAAAAAAAATATCGAGAATGACTGCGAATTGCTGGTAATTGCCGTTAGAGGCGGAGAATATGGAGCGGAGTGGGGCGGCAATTTTAATGTTGGTATCGGTAATGTCCACCGAGGATTTGAAATAGCCATGTATATAGTTGAAGATTATTTTAATTCATATCTTCGGAAACATGCAGTACACAATTCGGGTAAAAAAGTGAAATTATGGATAACAGGTTATAGCAGAGGAGCGGCGGTAGCCAATCTGCTAAGTGCGCATGTTGTTGCTGAAACAACAAAATATAATGGAATCTATAGGGGAAAGTCCAGTTTGCCTATACCATTAGAAAAAGACAATATATATACATATTGCTTTGCTACTCCGAATAATTCAAAAAATGCGAAATATACAGGTTATGAAAATATCTACAATATCATAAGTCCATTCGATCCTGTTCCAAAATTTCCTTTTCAGAGTTGGGGTTTTAAGAAATACGGTAAAGAAAAAATATTCCCAAATCCTCAGTCTGATGCTTACGCAGAATACAAAAAGAAAATGCTTGATACACTCAATGAATTGAAAAGCGATTTTAATGAGTCAAGTTACCTTATTGAAGATTTTCAAGTTCATAAAGGCAATACGGGATCTTTTAAAGCATGGGACACGTCTCTTCATCTTGCAGTATACGACCTTGGACCTCACAACGAAGGTCGCGGCGCGGAAACCATGAATACATATTTGGAACATTTAATCAATGTAACAATTTTCAAAGCAATGGGAAATCAATCTGATTATGCTTTTAACAAACAATCCGCAGCAATTGGCGGCGCTATAAAGCCAAAAGGCACGATGGATGTTAAAGGTTTTATGGGCGCGATTACCGCAGAAGGCGTGATGAATTTAGGAAAGATCGCTTTTAGCGGGAACAACAATGATGACATTGCCACATTAGGACCTTCCGACGAACATTTACAACGACTGAAAAAGGGCGATGATAATGTTGGCGCCCTTAATAAAAGCGACCGGACTCCTGCCGTTTATAAATTTAATGAGGGGCGTTATGATGAAATATCAAAAATAAAAGGCAAGTCGATAGAGAGTGTAGTATTGGAGGCGGCACAGAAAGCAAAAAACAACTCTTATGCCGTTACGTCGGGACATTATCCCGAATTATATCTCGCATGGTTACAGTCATTGCCGGCAAACTACTTTAAATGAACTTAGGCTGAAAACAACAATAAATTTTAATAAAAATCATACAAACGATGAGTTTACAAGAAAACCACATCCTCATAGGTCTGGGAGGCACCGGAGGAAAAGTTTTGAAAGCCTTCCGCAAACGTCTGTTTGCAGAGTTCAACGCCGAAGAACGCGGCAAATTGCCGATAGGCTTCATTTATGTCGATTCCACCAACGAAATGATGCGCCCCAACGATGTGACTTTTCGCGTGCACGGACAGGACGCCTCGTTTACCAACAGCGAATTTGTAAATATCAAAGGCGTGGAGCTGGAAACCGTTTTTAGGAACCCGAGCGGATTCCCCGGACTGAAGGGATTTATAGGCGACCCGGAAGTGATGCAAAAAACCATCGGTTCCGTAAGTGCGGCGGCCGGACAAAAGCGCAAGGCGGGACGAATTCTGTTCGGCGGTTCGGTGCAGCCCTTTCTGGATACTTTGAATGCGCAATACTCCAAAGTAAGAAAATTTAGCGGGAATGTGCCGGTAACCGTCCACATTTTTACCGGACTGGCGGGCGGCACGGGTTCCGGCTCCATTATTGACGTGATTGCGCAGACACGCAAGAAATTCCCGGATGTTATAGACAGTGCATGGACTTCGGGAGCGGATATAGTGGTCTATTGCATGACGCCCGAATTGAATCCTCCCGCCGGATGCGACGCGGGACGCTATCACGCCAACGGCTATGCCGCACTATCGGAACTCAACGCTCTGCTGGCCAAAAAATACAAGCCTCACGACGTTACCGGAATGTCCGACCGCATCAGCTTGCCGACTATAGCCAACGGAGTTTTTGTGTATTCAAATATCAATGAACACGGAAAAGTCATTGACTCGCACAATCAGCTGCCTCTTATTGTCGCCGATTTCGCCTACAGTCGCGTATTCCTCGACAACAACGGCAACACTCTGGATTTTATACGTTCGTACAGTTTTGAAAACATTGACAGTCATCGGCTTGAAAACAGCGAAAAAGCCAAGACGGGTCAAATTGACCATGTACGCTCAAAAGCCTTCGGCTCTTTCGGCATCAAGCGGGTAATCATTCCCGAAGAAGAAATAATCGAATATTTCACCTACAGTTTCGGACAGCAGGCGCTGCTGCAGATACGCTACAACAACTGGAACGACGATTTGGGGTTCCGCGAAACGCCCGCCAATATTGATTTCAACTCGTTCGTCAAGGAAAAAGAACAGCTGGAACGCTGGCGCATGACCGACAAGCATCTGACGCTCGACAAGCCTATTCTGAAATCGGACGAAAAGAAATTCCCCGGCTTCACCGACTACTGGAACAGCGTGATTCCAAACTGGACGGAAATTGCGCGTATCGACAAACTGCCCCTGAACAAACTGGAACAGTGCTGCGCGGAGGGTTACGAAAAACTTTTCCGCAAGGCGGGCGTAAAAAGCTTCTTTGAAAGCAAAATGCAGGCAAAAGAAGAACATGCAGCCGAAATTGCCGAATTGACGGAGCTTTACATGTTCGACCGGTGGAAAACCGGCGACCTGTCGCTACACAATCTCACGCAACTGATCGACAAATTACTTGAATCCGTTGATGCCCGCCGCAAGGAATTTGAGGGCAAAATTCCGCAATGGAATCAGGTCATCGACCAGCTGGAACTTGCGCGAGCGTCGAACCAGCTGGAATGGGCAAGCACCAACTGGCTTTCAGGTAATGTTTTCGGCAAAAAAAACAAACTCATTACCGCCCATTCCACCATTTTGAGCCAAATCTATCTGAGAAAGACGGAAGCGGAAGGATTGAATTTCGGCGTTAATGTTTTAGCCGCCCTTTCAAACAAACTGAACGCTTTGCGCGGAAGAATCGAAAAATTCACAAACACCGTGCATGACGCGCTGGACGATGTGAAAAAACAAATCGGCGCCCGCTGCCGGGACAACGGCTCCATGGACTTGCAGGAAGCGATCATACGCTATTATAACAAAGACGCCGTCGTAAAGTTCACGAAAGAAGTGATTCGCGACAAAAAACGCCAAACGAACATTGCAAGCGCGTTTCGCGAGGAGATAGTCAATCAGACAGGCGAACAGACTTTTGCCCGCGCCAATGCAAGCATTTCCAGCGATACGATTTTGCAGATTTTAGACACGCTGATTCGTGAAAAAACAGTTGTCATCCACAATGAAATACTGATTGCAAACAACGAGAAAATTATCAACCGCAGCATTCTGGAGCAGCTCAACGAACAGTTTCGCTCGGACGACGAGTTGAGAAAATTCGCAACAGACCTTATCCAGCAAAGCGGGGTGTTTGCCACCTTCAACTCCACCGAAATCAACAGGACTGTTAAAAACAATCCGGAGACCGCTGTCGGAACCACCATTTTTAGAAAACTGATTTTAATCAGTCTTCCAAAAATAGATGGCAATCAAAACGTTCAGAAATTCGCCGACAAATTGACAAATCATTTGACGGCAGCGGTACAGGGCAATGTAATTGTAAAGGTTGATTCCAACGGACTTCGCAAAAATGAAATTACAATTTCGTCCATTACCTACTGTTTCCCTCTGCGCGCCGTCAAAGATTTGGGATTTCTCAGGGAAAAATACGATTACCTGGTAACGAATCCGAACGAAGCCCGCCAAAACCGAACTGTACTGCATACGGAAGGAACGGGCGAGATGCTGCCCGATTTGTTCGTGGCTGACGAAATGCAGCCCTCCGGGATTCGTGCGCGCTATGTTCCGTATCTGATTGTCGCTTACGCTCTCGGCTTTATAAAATATGCCGACAGGGAGGACGGAACGGGAAAATCGGCATGGGGAACAGTCTCCGTCAATCGTCTTGGCGAAGAGGTACTGACGCCCTTTGCCGATAAATTCTCGGAAATACCTTTCTACTCGAATGTGTTTACCGAAACTTTCGGCGAAGAACTGCGCGAAAAGGCGGAAAGCGAAATCAAAGCCAACTGGCTGCATCAAGCCCAAAGAGCCGAACTTGTAAAGAAAGTTCAAATGCTTTACAAGGATGTGATTTTGCCCGAATACAACAACAAGAAAGGCAACGAGGATTGCAAGTTTTTTGCCGGCGCGGCAGAAAAGGCAATGGATTTAATAGAAAAAATTTAAAACAGCATGGCACAAAATTCAACTGTAAAAAAAGGTCAGTGCATCAACTTCGGCAACTGTTCAAAAGCAAATGCCAAAGAAGTGATGGAAATAAATTTGGGTGACGATTTCATCTGTCCCGAATGTAGCGGCGATTTGATGGAGATTCAGGGAAAAACCGGCACTTCGTCGCCCTTGAAATGGATTTTAATAATCGCAGGCGGGTTAACTGCTCTTGGCGCAGTCGGTTACTTTGCAGTTCCGTGGACGAAAATCAAGTTCCTGAACGGTATTATAGAGACATTCGGCGGCTCGGAAGCTGTCGATTCGCCTGAACACGCCATTATTCCCGACGGCATAGAACTCGACAAAACTTCCCTGTCGTTTAAGAACACGGGCGAAAGCGAAAAACTTACCGCCGCCGTCTATCCGGACAATGCATCGGAAGAAAGCAAAAAAGTAACATGGTCGTCGAAAGATGAAACTGTTGTAAAAGTTGATGCAACGGGACTCGTTACCGCCGTCGCCAACGGCAGCGCGACTGTTTCGGCTTCTCTCGGCAACGGACTTTCGGCAAGCTGCTATGTAAAGGTTGGCAGCGATGTCAAAGAAGTAGTTCCCGATCCGGACAGAAAGGAGGAAACGAAAACCGGTGACAACGGTGTTTCCGGCGGTGGAAAACAAACTGTCGTCACCGGCGGCACTTACAAAGGTGAAACGAAAGGCGGAAAGCCGCACGGCATGGGAACTATTCATTACAGCAGCCGAACTCTGATTGACTCCCGCGACATTAAAAAACGCTACGCGG
>JAITHZ010000144.1 GCA_031279795.1 Bacteroidales bacterium | reverse complement strand
CAAAAAACACATTCGACACATTGAAATTTACACATCCGAATGCTTTCCTGCAGAAAGAATATGGAATGATCAAAACACTGTTCATCCTGAAAAAAGTGGCTGATTCAGTAAGCTGTTCGCTGACACTGGATTTGGCTAAATTCCCACAAAATGAAACAATTAAACTTCCATTCTATCAGAAGAAAACAGGCGACCATAATCAGATTTATGCATTATCTGTCAAGAAAATAAGTGATTACGATTATCTGACGGAAAAAATTCAGAAGCTGGAATCCACTCTGGGCAGCCTTACCGTTGCTGCAACCCCAACCGGTGAAAACATTCCGACAGGAAATATTTCCGATTCGTCAAAAATTGAGGATTCATACATTATGGCAATTTTCATATTGATCCTCTTTTTATGGATACTGTATTTGCATTATCAGCTCTACCGACAGAATAAAAATACAACGCAGGAACTTGAATATACGGCCAACAGCACAAACTGCGAAATTGTACAGTTGAAAAAAGACGCAGAACAGTATAAAAACGAATTGGAAAACACGCTGTCGCAAATGGAACAACAGCTAAATGACTTTAATATTCAGTGTGACAACTTGTTACAACGTCATCTCACCAATGTCACAATGCCGCCTAAGGAAGAAAAAACGCAGCCAGTTTTACTCTCGCATTCTTATACGGCAGACATACTGACCAGCCAGACGCCACTGGGATTCCTGACAAGCGAACTGGATCCGGCCTACAGCGATGGAATTTACCTCATTACACTGCTGTCGGAAACCACCGCAACATTAAAAATCAATCCCGACAGCGTTGCACAACGAAACATTATGAGTTCGGTCAGCATACTGAATACTCCTGCATGCGAGCCTTTTTTAACTACGCCCGCACCAAAGGAAATCCATACAACACGCGAAGGAAAATTGTTGCTGGAAAATGGCGTCTGGGTAGTTAAACAAAAAATGGCTATTGAATTGAATTAGCAATTTGTTTTTATCATGTATTTTTTATGCAAATTTACATCTGACATTCTTTTATTTTGTACTTTTGCAGGGATTTATTTTGTTATTATTTTTTACTCAATTTTATGGGATTTAGATTTATGATAAACAGAAAACAATTGTTCTTGGCAGGATGTGTGATATATCTTGCAGGATGTACGGAAGAAAAAAACGTTATTAACGTACTGGACGCTGTTTCGGTAAAAACGACTGTATATGCCGGTAGTTGCGAGATCCATTATACATATCCGGAAATTAGCAGTGTGCTGGATTCATCGTTCGAAAAGCAGATTAATGAGTTACTACGCGCTAATGTGACTATGCTCGCCTCTGATTTTATTGATGCAGCCCAAAACGATGATTATAAACAGTATTGCAACACCTCATACCGGATATTGAATGTGCCATCCGAAAACGACGATGTGTTGTCGGTTTTTCAGGAAGCTGCCTTCTTTGAGATAAAAGCTGGAGAACGGAAAAGTTCGGTAACAAACTTTGACATGAAAAACAGTAAAGTACTTGGAAACAAAGGCGCTGACTGGGGCTTCTCTTTTGATGATAAAAATTTGATAAATACAGCAATAACAGCATATTTAGATCAGGTCAGAGTTTCCTCCGTTCAAGAACCTGTTTATCCGCTCATTCAAAACGAAGATGATTTCAACAAGCTCGTATTTGGAGTAGAAAACGGACAGATTGTTTTAGCTCTGTATGTGGCTGGATGCCTTAATGTCCCCCATGATTATTATTTTGTCCCGATTGCGGCATACAATCCATATAATAGTGACGAAAATTCGCCAGCTGAAATGGAAAATTTTGACACTTTTGTTACACAGTTTACAACTGACAGCTTGTTTCAACTCTCGCGAATCTGGTTTCCGGTTGGAAACTGGAAATACAGTATGGCGGAAAACTGCACTCCCAACAGCCCTTATTTCGACAGCTTCTACGGCGACTGCATTCAGGAGGTGCTGATGAACAGAAAAAACTGGTCTCTGTTGATTAAAGACAATTTAACGCCTTATTATGATGATGATTCGTATGCAAAATGGGCAAAGCATAATTCGGAGCTGGCTGTTTTTGTTTCTGGTTGGATAAAAGGAGACTTACTATACAAAATGACGTTCCGCCCGATGCGGGAAAAATGGTTTTTAGTTGAATACACAACGTATTTTCTTGGCGAATGAACGATTCGGAACGTGGATGACACGGATTTTCGCAGCATAAATCTCGCTCAACTTTCGTCGACGAACAAACCGAACAGTTTTTACCAATTGGCTACGGTAGCATTGAAGATCATATCAATCAGGTTCTTAACCATTATGGGAACTAATTCCGGTTCAACATCTGAAAGCATTCGGTTGCTGTCGAAAGTTTCGGAGGTGTTAAACGTTTGTTCAAAATCCTCGCCAACTGCCTTATTGTTTGTGTAACGAACTTTAACGGTGAGCGTCAATTGCGTAGATGCAGCAAGGTTATTGTCGCGTACACCCAGCGGTGTAATTCTGTATCCCACGATTTCGCCTTCGAGATGCAAATCGCCACTTTGCGGAATAAAGTTCAGCTTTGTTTGCCGACGGAAGGTATTTTTCAGTTCTTCATTGAAAATATATTCCAGCTGGTCATAAATATATTCTGCCTGATTGGTAAAATCATTGATGGAAAGCGTCTTTACAACAGTGTAATCAATCTTTGTTCCCTGAAAGCCGTAGGAAATGGTACATGCTGTAAGGAATATCGCTGGAAAAGCGAAAAAGGCTATTAATCTTTTCATTGCTTAATTATTTTCAAGTTCATATTCCTTAATTTTCCGGTACAGTGTTCGCTCGGAAATTTTCAGGTCATGTGCAGCATTTTTCCGTTTTCCGCCATGTTTGAGCAACGCTTTTTTTATCATTTCTTTTTCGTTGTCGTGCAGCGAAAGCGTTACATTTTCTTCACAAATATCAATATCCTGAATATCAGGTTTCACTTGATGTTCGATATGAATGGGGGGAATGTTTGATAAACGACTGTCGGGTACTTGTTTCGCCGAAATAAAACTGTCGGAACGAAAATCGGCGGGATGTGTAACCGCAGCAGTGAAATCGGCTGTGATATTTCCGTTCATGATTCCGTGCAGGAGTTTTTTCATGTCGTTGATTTCCTGACGCATGTCAAAAAGTACCTGATAGAGAATTTCCCGTTCGTTGTTGAACACGCGGGATTGGTCTTTATTTTTGATAATCGCCGGAAGTTTCTCAATACGGTTTTGCGGTAAGTACAGTTTCATTGTGTCGGCTGTGATTTCGCGATTGGTTTCGATAACAGAAATCTGTTCGGCAATATTTTTCAGTTGCCGAATATTTCCTGGCCAGTCGTAGTCTTCCAGCATTTTCCGCGCATCGTCCTGTAATTCAAGTGGAGGCATCCGGTATTTGTCGGCGCAATCACCGGCAAACTTGCGGAACAGCATGTACACATCTTCCGGCCTTTCCCGCAGAGGAGGAATGTGGATATTGGCCGAATTGAGACGGTAATACAAGTCTTCGCGGAAACGGCCTTCTGCCACAGCTCGCTGAACATCAAGGTTGGTTGCGGCAACAATTCGGACATTGGTTTTCTGTACTTTCGACGAACCGACTTTGATGTATTCGCCGGATTCCAGCACCCGCAACAGGCGTGCTTGTGTAGACAGCGGCAATTCGCCTACTTCG
>JAITHZ010000143.1 GCA_031279795.1 Bacteroidales bacterium | reverse complement strand
TTTCAATCAAGGGTATCTTTTCGGATTTTTTATTACTGTCGGCATAGCGTTGGCGTTGGCTCTCATTTATTATTTTGTGTGCGGAAATCGCCTGTTTAAATGGTCGAAAGTATATGTCTGGATTATAGTTTTGGCTCTTGCAGGCGGCATGGGCTACGGCGTAACTTATTCGTATGCAAAGAAAAGCCTGATAACAGGTGTAGAAAAACGATATACAAAGGAAAAAGGCCGGATTGAAGGCGAAGCCGAGTATGTTTCGCAAATGCATAAAGAACTTGACAAGTGGAAAAAAGAATGGACACGAGAAGCCAAATCCAACCCGAAAGTCATTTATTTTTCGTTGATAAGCGTATTTTACGCTATGCTCTTTTTCTTTATTTTTTCGCTATTATTCAAAAAGCATACGGTTTATGCCAAAGTTATACCTTTTTAATAATTTTAATAAACAATAATAAATTATACAAATAACGGAAAGAAAGTTGGAATAGCCTTTAATTTTTCCGGATGTTTTGTGCTTCATATACGTTTATGCTATGAAGAACTTGTTAAATTTTATATTTCGTTATAGTTCGTGGTTTGTGTTTATTACGCTCGAAACGTTTTCGTTAATACTACTGTTTACCTATAATCGGTATCAGGAAAGTATTTATTTGACATCGGCCAATCAGCTTTCAGGAAAATTCTATTCTGGAGCAAACAACTTTTTTGGCTATTTCAATCTTCGATCCATCAACGAAGATCTGATGGAACAAAACGGGTTGCTACAGGAACGCATAATGCGACTGGAAGAATTGCTTCTGGGCGCTACGACAGATTCCGCCAATTATACGATTTTTGTAGATACGCTCAACATGAACAACTACGACTTCATTCCGGCGCGTGTTATCAGCAACAGCACAACTCGCAACAATAACTACATCACGCTGAACAAAGGCTCGAAAGATGGTTTGCAACCAGAAATGGGCGTGATAGACCACAATGGAGTGGTGGGTGTCATCAACAAAGTATCGGAGAATTTTGCCACCGTCATGCCAATTCTGAATCCCAAATTCAGGTTCAGTGTGAAATTAAAGAAAAATGATTATTTCGGCTCAATGACCTGGGACGGCAAAAGCCCGCGACATGCCATTATTGTGGAACTGCCAAGCCATGCCGATTTTCATCCAAACGATACGGTTGTTACCAGCGGATATTCCCATGCTTTTCCTGCTGGTATCATGGTGGGTATGGTCGATCCGGCAGACGACAATAACAACCTGGCGGCTATCGACGTGCGGCTGTCCGTCGATTTTTCAAAACTTGCCAATGTACTTGTAATTAAAGACAAACATTTGCTGGAAATGCGCGAACTGGAGCTTAAAACACTTTCCGAAAAATAATCCCGCAAAGCCATTTATTTCGTGAGAGAAATAAATGCTTTGTTGTTGAAAAATAAATAAAGTTGAGACAAATTACGATGAAACATGTACAGATTGGTATTTTTACGGCGGCAGAGATTATTTTTTTATTCAACGACATGTACGTTGCCGATGGCGTCGCGATTATTCCTGAACAGCGATATGCAGCAAGACTGTCAGCAGGAAAAATAGAATTTCAAGGACGACAGTTCGACTCATTGCTGTTTGAATCCAGCAATCCGCAGGCGACATTCTGTTTGCAGGATGTGCCTATCGGTATTTCGTTTCACTGGGAACGAAAAACGAATCCATGCTTTCAGGGCAATTTGCGTATTATTGTGGATGACGGAAAACTGATTGCTATCAATGTCGTTCATGTAGAAGATTATCTGGCCAGTGTTATTTCGTCGGAAATGAGCGCTACAGCATCGCTGGAATTTCTGAAAGCGCATGCCGTCATTTCTCGCAGCTGGCTTCTGGCGCAAATAGAGAAAAATCGTTCACTGACAAATGAAAAAAAAACATATTGCACTTCAATGCAAACAGAAGAGGAGTATGTTCGCTGGTACGACCGCGAAGATCACCGCCTGTTTGATGTATGCGCCGACGACCATTGTCAGCGTTACCAGGGGATTTCCCGTATTGTTTCTTCTGTAGCCCTGCAGGCGGTCAAAGAAACTTGCGGCGAAATACTCGTGTATAACGGTGCAATTTGCGATGCCCGTTTCTCGAAATGCTGCGGCGGCGCGACCGAAGAGTTTCAGCATGTGTGGGAACCGGTAATGCATCCGTACCTGAATACAGTATACGATGGTGATGATGCCATTTCGCTGCCTGATCTGTCGGTCGAAGAAAATGCCGAAACTTGGATACGTTCCAGTATACCGGCATTTTGCAACACAGCAGCCGAACGAATACTGTCGCAGGTGCTGAATGATTACGACCGTGAAACGACCCACTTCTATCGCTGGCAGGTAAACTATTCGCAATCGGAACTGGCAACGCTGATTGCACAAAATACTGAACTTGAACTGGGAGCAATTATCGACCTGATTCCTGTGGAACGCGGAAAATCTGGACGACTGACAAAATTGAAGATCATAGGGACAAAACGTGCTATCACTCTTGGAAAGGAGCTGGAAATACGGTGCATACTCTCGCCGTCGCATCTATACAGCTCAGCCTTTGTTGTCGATAAAGCCAACTGCATCAACGGTGTTCCGCAATCTTTTACTATCACCGGAGCCGGATGGGGACACGGTGTCGGATTATGTCAAATAGGCGCCGCTATAATGGGCGAAAATGGATACTCTTACCGCGATATTCTGCTGCATTACTTTTCGGGTGCGGAAATTGTTTCGAACAACTCTTTGCATAGAGAAAGATAATATTTTTTTTATATTAAGGGATACAAAATAAATAACCTGTAAGTCCCTGCGGGACTATACTTTATTAACCGTATGCTTCAGCTCAATGTCATCAAGTTAAGGCTGAAAGCCTTTCAATCAATAGCGTGGGGCAACGTCGGCAACGCCCCACGAGACGGAATATACCTCCGGACATAAGCCCTGAAAGGGCGTAATCAAAGTAATATAAATGTTATTATAACGGATTTTACTTTAATATAGTCCTGTATATCAGCGAAATGATTCAAAAAAGTTTGTTTTTGTAGCAACAGAATAAATTTTCATGTATTTGATTATAAGTATTTAACGAAATCAT
>JAITHZ010000016.1 GCA_031279795.1 Bacteroidales bacterium | reverse complement strand
CGCGATATGTGGCAATCGTCGGGCAAATATCAGCCCAGAGCCGACCAGTTAAAACAAGTAGCTCCCGTAATTGCAAACATGGGGTGTTTTGCTCGGGTAGAAACAAATGGAGGCGCTTTTGAGCAGGTCAACTTGCTGTATGGAGAAAACCCGAATATTGCAGTTCGCAAATTTACAGCGCCCTTCAACAAGGCAGGAATTCAAACGCACATGCTTGATCGCGGGTTGAACGGTTTGCGGATGAATCCGGTTCCTTCCGATGTCCGACGCCTGATGTACAGGGTGAAACGAGCGCAAGGTGTAGATATTACCCGTATTTTCTGCGGTCTGAACGACCTGCGCAACATTACTCCTTCCATTCAATATGCCATCGAAGGAGGGATGATTCCGCAGGCAGCATTATGCATTACCCATTCTCCAATTCACACAGTTGATTATTATGTAAATCTGGCAGAACAGCTGATCGAAGTCGGCGCAAAGGAAATTTGCCTCAAAGATATGGCTGGTATCGGTCGGCCTCACAGTAATGGACAAATTATCAACGGAATAAAAAAACGACATCCCGATATTCCAATTCAATATCACGGGCACACAGGTCCGGGCTTTTCCGTAGCGTCCATGCTGGAAGCTGCCCGCAATGGAGTGGATTATCTGGATGTTGCCATCGAACCGCTTTCCTGGGGAATGGTACATCCCGATGTTATTTCAATTCAGGCCATGCTCAAAGATGCAGGTTTTCAGGTTCCTGATATTAATATGGACGCCTATATGGAAGCGCGACGCTTGACGCAATCGTTTATGGACGACTTTCTGGGATTTTTTATTGACCCAGGAAACAAAATCATGACTTCTCTGCTGGTCGGGTGCGGTTTGCCCGGCGGTATGATGGGGTCAATGATGGCCGACTTGAAAGGCATGCACAACGCAATCAATCTGGCGCTGAAACAGCATGGGAAACCTGAAGTAACCTTAAACGTCCTGCTTGTACAGTTGTTCAGGGAAGTGGAAACCATTTGGCCGATGCTGGGATACCCGCCGCTGGTAACGCCATTCAGTCAGTATGTGAAAAATATTGCGCTGATGAATATTTTTATGGCAGCGAAAGACGAACCGCGCTTTTCGATGATTGATAAAGACAGTTGGAACATGATTCTTGGCAAAACAGGAAAACTGCCTGGCCCGCTGGCGCCCGAAATCATCAAGCTGGCCAATGACAATGGACTGGAATTTTATACAGACAATCCACAAGACGCTTTTCCTGATGAATTGGAACGTTTCGACAGGGAAATGCACGAAACAGGCTGGGACGAAGGAGCAGATCAGGAAGAATTGTTTGAATTTGCCATGCATGAACGCCAGTACCGCGATATGAAATCGGGAGCATCAAAAAAACGGTTTATTCAGGAACTGGAAGAAGCAAAGGCAAAGGTCGGCGCTCCAATTATAATCAAACGTCCAGTAATTGAAATTCCAATGTTCAGCTTCGAAGAAATCAGCGCCGAATACCCGCACGCCAAACCCGTACACGCTCCATGCAAAGGTCAGGTAATCTGGCAATACGACCTGAACGACGCCTCTACTGCGCCTTTTGAGGGAGCAATCATTGAGCAGGGCGCGAACCTGTGCTTCATTCAAAATTCTTATGGTATTGAACCAGTAAAGGTTGGATATGGCGGAACGATTGTCGGTACGTATGTAAAGCAGGGTGAAAATGTCTTGAAGGGTGAAATTCTGGCATTCATAAATTAATCAATAATGAGGAAATATTATTTAACAAATATCAATTAATAAAAACTGAATTATTATGTCAAAAGTAACAGTTGTCGGCGCGGGAAATGTAGGAGCTACATGCGCCAATGTGCTGCTTTTTAACGAAGTAGCTAATCAAATTGTGTTATTGGATATTAAAGAAGGGCTGGCGGAAGGCAAAGCGTTGGATATGACTCAAACCGCCAGTCTGTTGGGGTTCGATTCCGTCATAAAAGGCGCAACAAACGATTATTTGGCAACCGCAGACTCGGATGTCGTTATAATCACTTCAGGGATCCCGCGTACGCCAGGCATGACCCGCGAAGAACTCATCGGCGTAAATGCCGGTATTGTGAAAGGCGTTGTCTCCAACGTGCTGAAATATTCGCCCAACGCCATTCTGGTTATCGTAAGTAATCCCATGGATACGATGACTTATCTGACGCTAAAATCAACAGGGTTGCCCAAAAACCATGTTATCGGTATGGGTGGCGCCTTAGACAGTTCGCGCTTCAAAGCCTATCTAAGTCAGGCGCTGGATGCCAATCCCAACGAAGTCGAAGGACTGGTTATCGGCGGACATGGCGATACTACCATGATTCCTCTGACCCGCTTTGCTACCTATAAAGGCCTTCCGGTTGCCAGTATACTGTCTGCCGAAAAACTGGACAAAGTAGTTGCCGATACGATGGTTGGTGGCGCTACATTGACAGCGCTGCTGAAAACATCGGCATGGTATGCGCCCGGTGCAGCGGCATCCTATCTCGTTGAATCCATCCTCAAAAACCAGAAAAAAGTAATCCCTTGCTGCGTATACCTGGAAGGTGAATATGGGCAAAACGATATTTGTATCGGCGTGCCAGTCGTTGTGGGAAGAAACGGCTGGGAAAAAATCATTGACTACAAACTTGATGCTAAAGAACAAGAATTGTTTGAAAAAAGCGCTGATGCTGTCCGCAAAACCAATAATATTCTGGAGAATTGAGTTGTTAAGGGGTGGACTATAAAAAATACCGTACCGTAAAAAAAAGCTGCTAATAGCAGCTTTTAATATTTCTGGCCTTTGTAGAATAAGTTCATTAAAAAATACGAAAAACGACACAGAAATAACATTTTTATCATACATTTGTATGCTGTTTTGTGATTGTTTTAGAAGAAAACTATGAAAATTATGAAGATACTTTTGGTTACTGCTGCTGCCTGTTTGGGGTATGTTGCTTGTTTACAGGCTCAAACAACAATTATTACTGATGTTAATTTCCCTACGGCAAATGCGATTACATACAGTCCTTCGCTGAAACTTGCCGACGTTCTGCTTAATCATGATGGAAATACAGGTGGAACTTTTGCATGGACAAATCCCACGACTGTTCCGCTGGCGAGTACCAGCGAGTACGATGTGACGTTTACTCCTGTTGATACATACAACTTCGATTACAGTTCCGTACAGGGATGGAATGTTGCTTCACGAACGGTTATCCGTGCGGTTCATCTGACAGTAAACAAGGCCGTTCCGCCGGAAATAGCGCAACCGACAATGCATCCGGTGACCTACAGCCCGACATTGAGGCTGGGACAGATTCTTATTAACGACACACCAGCAGGATTTTTTATGTGGAGCGTACCATCGACCGTTCCGGTGGTGAATAACAGCGGCTATCCTGCCCTGTTTTTTCCATTCGACAAAATAAACTATGACTATGGCGGAATGAACGGCTGGAACGGCGTGTCGGTGCCAGTCAGTATCCGCCCGGATATTCGTCCTGCGCCAGTTACAGAAGACATTGTTTTTCAGCATTATTTTTCCACCGATTATAATCCGTTGCAGACATTGGGCAACTTGCTGCTTTTCAGTAATCCAAAAGGAGTTTTTGAGTGGGAACAGCCAACAGCCGTTCCACAGGTAGCCATCAGGCTCTACCCACTGTGCTTCACCCCATTCGATGGAATAAACTACGACTATTCCGGTCTCGAAGGCTGGAATGGTGCTTCCCTTGTCCGGATGGTTACGGTGGAGGTTTTCCCTCTTCTGGTTTCTGATACGGAAGTTGTTTTTCCGCATGTTGCTCCAGTTACGTATCATCCGCAACAGACACTGGCCAATATTCCCCTGAATGGCGGACAGGGAGCAGGCTCGTTCGTCTGGAGCACGCCAGACGCCGTTCCGCCAGTGAGCAGCTCCGGTTTTCAGGTTATCTTTACACCTGCCGACGCCAGCAATTACGACTATTCATATGTATCGGGATGGAATGGCACAACGATTGTCAGACAAGTAGCCCTGACAGTATGGCGAAAAAACATGACGGATGCCGACATTGTATTTCCTGAAACTAATCCGGTTACCTTCACACCATCCCAAACGCTCGGCAATATCCCGCTGATTGGCGGAAGCATCCTGTTTGGCGTTTTTACATGGATGAATCCATCGACTCCTGTCCTTGAAGGCATCCATTCGTATCCCGTTGCGTTTACGCCGTCGGATGTTGTCAACTGCGACTACTCCAGCATGAACGGATGGAACGGTAGCAATCTTGCGCGCGATGTTTCGCTGATAGCAACGAGCGGGAAAATCAATTCAAATCTGACGTTGTCTGTACCGGAAAATATTTCACAAGGTTCGGAAATTATCTGTACGGCGACTGTCTCATCGTCTGTCGGCAATGGAATACCGAATGCAACAGTTTGGTTTTCGGTTAATCAGGGCAATGCCACAAGCGTTCAGGCCGACGCTTCGGGTGTGGCCGAATGGCGGACGAGTTCGCTTAGCGTTGGCCTACACATCGTCAAAGCCCGATACGACGGAGATGCAGCTTACGAACCGTCGGAGGCTTCCCGACAGGTGTTGGTTACTGATGTTCCGTCTTCGCCGACAGAAATAAAAATCGTTGTCAATCAGCAGGAATTGACGGTTAGCAATAACCGGTTCGATTATCAAGCTTCGTGCGGTGAATCCTTATTCCAGTATATGGTACAAATTCCGGCTGGATATTCCGTCAGAATGGAAATTGACGGCACGGTATCTTATTCGCACTCAGGAAGTATTGAACTGA
>JAITHZ010000007.1 GCA_031279795.1 Bacteroidales bacterium | reverse complement strand
ACACTGGATTTATGGGCAATTATACATCGGAAACGCTGTCGCTCAACAGCTTGCTGTCATCAACGATTGGCGACGAACTGAAACTGGCTACTTCCGGAATCTGCGAAGTGTATGCCATTGCACCGGAATATCAAGTGGCCTTGCTTTCGGCCGGGCGTGCCGCAGACGCGGCCTACTGGCTCGACGAAGTAACCGGACGCTGGGCTACCACAACCTATTTCAGGAACTTACCCTGGTATATCGACCGCTACAATACGCAACATGCACCGGCTACTCGCTACGAATCGCTCATGTGGAAAAACATGCATCAGCCTGATTTTTATACTTTTCTTCCATATATTCGTAAAAAAAACGAAAATTTCCAGTATGATTATCGCGATTATGCTCGTTACAAGTCACTTAAAACAAGCGCATTGATTAACGAAGAAGTTACACGTCTGGCCGACTGTTTTTTTGAATACAGTACACTGGGAAAGGATGATGCTCCCGATATGCTGGCCTTGTCATATTTTGCAGGTATTCCTCCCGACAAAGCCGTACCTGACTATGCTCTGGAATTGCAAGACACATATTTTCGGCTTGATAAGGAACTGGAAAAACTGTTGAACCAGATTGACAAAAAGACAGGACTTCACAATACGGTGATTTTCATCGCATCTACCGGCTATTTTGCAGCAAAAGCAACTACATTTTCGCATGTTAATATTCCCGTTGGCGAATTTTACCCTAAACGCAGTATAGCGTTGCTTAACATGTATCTGATGGCAATTTATGGACAGGGAAACTGGGTGGAAACCTATTTTGACAAACAGGTATTTTTGAATCGTAAATTAATAGAAGACAAACAGATATCTCTGGAAGAAATCCAGCGAAAAGCTGCCAATTTCCTTATCGAACTCAGCGGCATACAGGATGTGGCAACAGCCAGCGACATAGTTCATTCGCGTACTGGCGAAACGTTCAGGTATGCGCGAAGCGGCTATTGCCCGGGCATTTCCGGCGACTTACTGTTGGAAATCCGCTCCGGATGGAAAATCGTAGAGGAAGATGAATATGCAAAAGAAGAATATGTATCGAAAGCCCGTGTACAGACGCCATTGATAATCATGGCGCCCGGAATACCCGGCAAAACCGTTCAGCAGAAAATTCGCGCTACGCAAATTGCTCCATCTGTCTGTCATATCCTGCGCATCTGTTCGCCCAATGCTGCAACCGACGATATATTGCTGGAAATAAAATGATTTCAGGCATTAATATTTTATTCATTCGTGTATTAAAAAAAATATGTACCTTTGTCACCGGAGTTAGGTCAAAAAAAAATACAAAAAATAACAATATGAGATTTAATGATTTCTTAAAAAAAATTTTTGGCAACAAATCACAACGCGACTTAAGAGAAATCAGTCCGTATGTTGACAAAATAAAAGCAGCATATGCCGAAATTGAAAAACTTGGCAATGACGAACTGCGTGAACGCACCGAACAGATAAAGCAATACATCCAGAACTATGTGAAGGATGATAAAGCCAAAATCGACGAATTGCGTGCAACTATCGAAACACTGGAACTGGAAGAACGCGAGGAAGTTTGGTCAGAAATTGACAAAATCGAACAGCATGTATCCGAGCAGTACGAAAAGGCGCTGGAAGAAGTTTTGCCCGAAGCCTTTGCCATCATGAAAGATACGGCTCGCCGCTTGAAGGAAAATGCCGAAATTGTCGTTACCGCAACAAATTTCGACCGTGATTTGGCCACCGAAAAGGATTTTGTCCGTATCGAAGGTGACAAAGCCATTTACCAAAATCACTGGATGGCTGGCGGAAACGAAATTACCTGGGATATGGTGCATTACGACGTGCAACTGTTTGGCGGCGTGGTGCTGCACAAAGGCAAAATATCCGAAATGGCCACCGGAGAAGGAAAAACGCTCGTAGCAACCCTGCCTGTATTCCTGAATGCCCTGACACGGAATGGCGTGCACCTGGTTACGGTGAACGATTACCTCTCGAAACGCGACGCTGAGTGGATGGGGCCTCTGTATATGTTTCATGGCCTGTCGGTGGACTGCATCGACAAACACCAGCCCAATTCGCCCGAACGCCGCAAGGCATATCAAGCCGATATTACCTTTGGGACAAACAACGAATTTGGCTTCGATTATCTCCGCGACAACATGGCCATCAGCCCGCAGGACCTGGTGCAACGCAAACACAACTACGCCATTGTCGATGAAGTTGACTCTGTGCTGATTGACGACGCCCGTACGCCATTAATCATCTCCGGTCCCGTGCCGAAAGGCGACGACCAGCTCTTCGTGGATTTGCGCCCAAAAGTAGAAAAACTGGTGTATGCGCAAAAAGCGCTGGCGACAAAATTACTCGCGGAAGCCAAAACAAAAATGAATTCCTCCGACTCTGAAGAACAAAAGGCAGGCGCAATCCTGCTGCTCCGAACCTACAAGGGACTTCCAAAAAACAAACCATTAATCAAATTCCTGAGCGAATCGGGCGTCAAAGCAACCTTACTGCGAACTGAAGAAGTTTACATGGAGAATCAGATGCGCCGGATGCATGAAATAACCGACGACCTGTTTTTTGTAATCGAAGAACAGCACAACAGCATTGAATTGACCGACAAAGGTATTGACCTGATTACCGGCGATTCGGACGACCCGAAATTCTTCGTCCTTCCAGACATCGGCGCAGAACTGGCGGATTTGGAAAACAAGAGTTTGTCCGACGAAGAAAAGTCGAAACAGAAGGAAGATATGTTGCAGAACTATGCTGTAAAATCGGAACGAGTGCACACAGTCAATCAATTGCTAAAGGCGTATACCTTGTTCGAACGGGACGATGAATATGTGGTAATCGAAAACAAAGTGAAAATCGTTGACGAGCAAACCGGACGTATTATGGAAGGACGCCGCTACTCCGACGGACTGCATCAGGCAATTGAAGCAAAAGAACGGGTAACGGTGGAAGCTGCCACACAAACCTTTGCAACCATTACGCTACAAAACTATTTCCGCATGTATCACAAACTGGCGGGAATGACAGGTACTGCAGAAACAGAAGCCGGCGAACTGTGGGACATCTATAAACTGGACGTAGTTGTTATTCCGACCAACAAACCAATTTCACGCAACGACATGGACGACCGAATCTTTCGAACAAAACGCGAAAAATACAAAGCGGTAATTGAAGAAATCGAACAGTTGGTAAAAGCAGGACGGCCTGTGCTGGTAGGTACAACGTCGGTTGAGATCTCGGAAACACTGAGCAGGATGCTAAACATGAGGAAAATAAAACATAACGTGCTGAATGCAAAACTGCATCAGCGTGAAGCCGAAATCGTGGCGCAGGCCGGACAGTCGGGTACTGTGACCATCGCTACCAACATGGCCGGACGCGGTACTGACATTAAACTGTCGCCCGAAGTGAAGGCAGCCGGCGGACTGGCAATCGTAGGTACAGAACGCCACGAATCACGCCGCGTCGACCGGCAGCTGCGCGGGAGAGCCGGACGACAGGGCGATCCGGGTTCATCTGTGTTCTACGTCTCGCTCGAAGACGATTTGATGCGGCTCTTCGGCTCTGAACGGATTACAAAAGTCATGGACCGCATGGGATTCGAAGAAGGAGAAATGTTGCAACATCCAATGCTTTCAAGTTCCATTGAACGGGCGCAGAAAAAAGTGGAGGAAAACAACTTCGGCATTCGCAAACGCTTGCTGGAATACGATGATGTGATGAACAAACAGCGTCAGGTGATTTACACCAAACGCCGCCATGCCCTGATGGGCGAACGCATCGGAATCGACATTCTAAACATGATTTACGATACCTCCAAAGGAATAGTAGACGAATATTCCCAGATGGAAGACTACGAAGGAGTGAAAATGGAACTGTTGCGGGTTATGGGACTCGAAGCCCCATTTTCGCAGGAAGAATTTAAGGGAAATTCCGAAAAATTTGCCGGAAAAGTGTTCGATGCATCACTGGTGAAGTTCAAGAAAAAAACCGACCGTCTGGCGGATGATGCCAACCCGGTAATCCGCCAAGTGTACGAAAATCAGGGAGCAACATATAAAAACATTATCATCCCGATTACCGACGGAAAACGAGTGTACAACGTTATCTGCAATTTGCAGGAAGCATACGAATCGGGTTCAAAAGAAGTAGTGAAAGCATTCGAAAAGGCGATTCTGTTGCAAACTATCGACGACTACTGGAAAGAAAACCTGCGCGAACTGGACGAATTGCGCCATTCCGTACAAAACGCCAGCTACGAACAAAAAGACCCGCTGCTTATATACAAGCTGGAATCGTATGAGCTGTTCAAAACGATGATGAACAACATCAACCGAAAAACAGTGTC